>JALVXO010000263.1 GCA_027022775.1 Campylobacteraceae bacterium | reverse complement strand
TTAAGCGGATATACCGCTAAAGTTGCAGGAACAGAGCGCGGCATTAAAGAGCCTGTTACAACATTTAGCGCATGCTTTGGCGAAGCATTTTTGCCGCTGCACCCTACAGTATATGCAAAACTTTTAGGTGAAAAGATAGATAAGCACGGGGTGAATGTTTACCTTGTAAATACCGGTTTAAACGGCCAGGGCAAAAGAATGAGCATTAAAGATACTAGAGCTTGTATTAATGGCATTTTAAACGGTTCTATCAATAATGCAGAGTTTGAAACTTTAGAAGTGTTTAACCTGCAATTCCCTAAATCGTTAGAGGGCATTACAGATAATTCAATTTTAAACCCTAAAAACAGCTGGGATAGCGAAGAGGAGTTTGAAAAAACAGTAAGAGAACTTGCCAGACAGTTTATAGAGAATTTTAAAAGATATAACGATAACGGCAGTGAATTTGATTACTCCCTTGCAGGACCGCAGCTTTAAAAATTAAGGGTGAAGGATAAAGGGTGTAGGCGCGGCCATGCCGCACGCTAAGAGCCAAGAGTATAGAGCTTAAAGCATAAAGCTCAAAGTTGAAAAAAGAAATGCATCCTGTCATTTCGTGCAGAAAGAGAGTGCGCAAAAAGTCCAAAAAAATTGCCAATACTGTCATTCTGAGCAAAGCGAAGAATATATTTACTGCCGTTATATCGAGATTCTTTGCTATGCTTAGAATGACTGAAATTGGTAATTTTAAAGAAATTTTTAACTTTTTGCGCACTCTCGAAAACTGAAAACTAGAAATGTTTTTTATTACCGTTTTTAGTTCTTTGCTATCTGTTTTTCTGAATTAATTCACGGTTTATGAAAACGATATGTTTTGCTTCCTATCTTCCAGACAGCTTTCGCGTAAACGATATAGAGCCTAAACTTTAATCCTGACTGCTCAATTTTAATCCTAAATCCTAAAACCTAACTTTCTGTTAACCAGTGGTTAAAATAACTAATTACATTATGCTATAATAGCAATAAAAAATCGAGGTTAAAAGAAGCAATGAGTTGTGCAAAATTTATAGTTTCGGGCAAAGTTCAAAGGGTTTTTTACAGAAAGCATGTTTCAAATATTTTAAGAAATAAAGGGTATATTGGATATATTAAAAATTTATCCAATGGCGATGTTGAGGTGGTGGTAAAAAATGAGCCGGGTATGAATATGGCGGAGATTTTAGAGATACTTTATGAAGGTTCGCCAAAAAGCGAAGTAGAAGCGGTCAATATTGGCGATTGCAGTGAAAATATTACTTTTTCTAACACATTTGAAGTGAGGTATTAAAATGGCAAGCGGATGGGGATGCCAATACTCAACAATAAGCGAAGAGGGAATAACCGACTGGTGCAGAAAATTAAAGCATAAGTGCGAACCGGGCTGCAAAGGGTGCATAATATACGGTTCGCAATTTGCAACTCCGCAATTTCTCTCTTTAGAAGAGGATAAGCCTAAAAAAATAAAAAAACGAAGCGACAATCCGCTTGGCGAAAGATAAAGGATATTGATGCAAAACTTTAAAACAAACAGATATTTTACTGCAATTTACCTGCTGATTTTGGGTATAGTTTTAGGAGCCAGCCTATATGCCGGCGCTGTAGTCGCACCTGTTACATTCCACAGCGAAAAGTGGCTGGGTGCTGAACTTTTAAACCGTTTTCAAGAGGGGTTGATAATGACCCAAAACTTCATAGGCTTAAAATATTTTATTTTAACCGGAGTTTTCGGAGTTATTTTTTATGAAGGGTATCAATACAAGCGTTTTAACAGAGATTTGGTTAAAACATTAAGCGCTCTTGGGTTTATTATGAGCAGTATGCTTTTTAACTATTTTTATATGAGCAGCATCATACAGATGCAGGCTCAGGGTGAAAAGGCGGTAAATAGCACTATTTTTGAAAATATGCACAAAGGGAGTGAAATAGCGCTATTTTTTGTTATGCTTTTTGCGCTGATTTTGTTTGTAAGAACTATGCAGAAAGAACTTAAGTAATCCTTGCGGCTTACAGCTAAGAGATTAGAGCGCAGAGCCAAGAGCTAATAAGGTGGTTTAAGCGGCAAAGCCGCAAATAATAAATGCGGTGCAGCTGCACCAATAACTCTGGGCTCTAAGCTTCATTTTATTACAGAAAGGGTTTTATGAAGCAAGAGCATCCGTTTAAACCGATAATTTTTAAAAGCAGCAAAATATTAATATTGGGAACTTTTCCAAGTTTAAAATCGTTTGAGAACAGTTTTTACTACTCTCACCCCAAAAATCAATTCTGGAAAATATTAAGCACAATAAGCGGCTATCCGGCAAATATTAAAGATCAAAAAATTTGGCTTATTAAACAGTGCAGGTTGGCTCTTTGGGATATTGTGCAAAGCTGCAAGCGAAAAAACTCAGCTGATAGCAATTTAAAAGATATTGTTCCTAATGATATTGAGGCTCTTTTAAAAAACTATCCAAATATTCAAAAAATAGCATTTACAAGCCGGCTTGCAGAAAAGATATACAATAAGCATTTTTCTCATTTAAATATTGAAACTGTTTATCTCCCTTCCCCTTCGCCGGCATATATGGCAATGAAAATGGAAGATAAAATCAAAGAGTATAAAAAAGCTTTAGGAGGGTGTTGATTGGTTTGGGCAATAGGTGATATACAGGGGTGCTATACAAATTTTAGAGAACTTTTAAAAAAGATAGAGTTTAATCCAAGAAAAGATACCCTTTGGCTTGTAGGCGACTTAATAAACCGGGGCAAAGAGAGTCTGGAGACTTTAGAATATATATATTCGATAAAAGAGAGTGTAAAAACGGTATTGGGAAACCATGATATAAGCTTAATAGCTGCATATTTTGGAATTAAAAAAAGTAATCCAACAATCGAACCAATACTAAAATCCCCAAATTGCGATAAACTTTTAAACTGGATTATAAGCCGCCCTTTTATCCATTTGGATTACAGTTTAGGTTACGCAATGGCACATGCAGGTGTAGCTCCAAACCTTGAACTTGGCGCAGCAAAATATTACAGTGATATTTTGCAAAAAAGGCTGCAGGGCAAAGATGCAAAAGAGTGGTTAAAAGCGATGCTGAAAAAAGATAGCCCCTATTTTGACCCAAATGGCTCAAATCTGGATTTAGAGCGCTACATACTCGGTTCTTTCACCCGAATGCGCTACTGTTACAGAGATGGACGCTTGGATTTTAAACAGAAAGGTTCGCCAAAAGAGCTTAAAACAAAAGAGCTCTTTCCGTGGTTTGACTGTCCTGTAAAAACAGAAAAAGAGTTAAAAATAGTTTTTGGGCACTGGTCTACACTAGGTTTTGTAAACCGTAAAGATATTTTGGCAATAGATACAGGATGCATCTGGAACGGTGAACTTACCGCGGTTTCATTGCCAAATGAGGTAAAAGTTACAGTAAAATGCACAAACGGGCTGGAGCCAAAATAGTAAAAAAAAGTAACACTCGCAAGTTTCTTGTAACAATACGATACACAGAAAAAAATACCGATTTTTAAAAGTAAATTAGGTTCTTTTTAAAATAGAAGTTTTGATAATATATGCTATCAAATTATCAAATGTAGGAGTTGTGATGTCACTAATTGAAGATTACAAAAAACACACCGAAGAGAGAGCAAAGCTTAATGTTCCACCGCTTCCGTTAACTGCAAAACAAACAGCAGAGTTAGTAGAGCTTTTAAAAGAGAGTCCGGTAAAAGAGCCGGAGTATCTTCTTGATTTATTAAAAAACAGAGTTCCTGCCGGGGTTGACGATGCAGCTTATGTTAAAGCGGCATTTTTAAACGATATTGTGCAGGGCAAAGCTTCTAGCGAAATTATAAGCAAGCTTGATGCTATTAAAATTTTGGGCAAAATGCTTGGCGGATACAATGTAGGCCCGCTTGTAGATGCGTTAAAACTTGATGATGAGCTGGCTCAAGCGGCTGCAAATGAGTTAAAACACACAATTTTGGTTTATGATGCATTTAATGATGTTAAAAAACTTATGGATGAGGGGAATAAATATGCCAAAGAGGTAATTGAGTCTTGGGCAAATGCAGAGTGGTTTACAAGCAAGCCGGAACTTCCAAAAGAGATTACAGCAACAGTTTACAAAGTTCCGGGTGAGACAAACACAGACGATTTAAGCCCGGCAAGCGAAGCGTTTACAAGAGCCGATATCCCGCTTCATGCGCAATCTATGCTGCAAGCCAGAATGGAAAAACCTCTTGAGACAATTGCAGAACTTAAGAAAAAAGGGCATCCTCTAGCGTATGTTGGTGATGTTGTAGGAACTGGAAGTTCAAGAAAATCGGGCATCAACTCTGTTCAGTGGCATTTTGGACACGATATTGAGGGTGTGCCTAATAAAAGAACAGGCGGTATTGTAATAGGTTCAATTATTGCACCTATTTTCTTTAACACTGCAGAAGATAGCGGATGTCTTCCAATTCAGGCGCCTGTAGATAAATTAGAAACCGGAGATGTAATTACAATTAAGCCGTATGACGGTGTTATTGAGAAAAACGGCGAAGTTGTAAGCCAATTTAAGCTTCAGCCAAATACACTGCCTGATGAAATGAGAGCAGGCGGAAGAATTCCTTTAATTATCGGCAAAGGTTTGACTGCAAAAGCAAGAGAAGTGCTAGGTTTAGAGCCTATAGATATATTTATTAAACCGGAACAGCCAGAAGGCAGCAAAGGCGGTTACACATTGGCGCAAAAAATGGTAGGAAAAGCGTGCGGTATGGAGGGTGTGCGCCCTGGCATGTATGTTGAGCCTGTATGTACCACTGTAGGAAGCCAGGATACCACAGGTCCAATGACAAGAGATGAAATTAAAGAGCTTGCAGCGCTTAGCTTTGGGGCCGATTTTGTTCTTCAGTCTTTCTGTCACACTGCAGCTTATCCAAAACCTGCAGATATTGAATTGCAGCACACTCTTCCGAAATTCTGGACAGAGAGAAAAGGTTTTGTTTTAAGACCGGGTGATGGGGTAATACATAGCTGGTTAAACAGAATGTGTCTGCCAGATACTGTAGGAACAGGGGGTGACAGTCACACAAGATTCCCAATCGGTATCAGTTTCCCTGCGGGTAGCGGGTTAGTAGCGTTTGCAGCGGTTACTGGAATGATGCCTTTAACAATGCCTGAATCTGTGCTTGTTAGATTTAAAGGTGAAATGCAGCCTGGCATTACATTAAGAGACCTTGTAAATGCAATTCCGTATTTTGCAATTAAACAAGGACTTTTGACTGTAGAGAAGAAAGGTAAAAAGAATATCTTTGCAGGAAGAATTTTAGAGATTGAAGGTCTTGAAAACTTAAAAGTAGAGCAAGCGTTTGAGTTAACCGACGCATCTGCAGAAAGAAGCGCGGCAGCGTGTACCGTTAAACTTAACAAAGAGCCGATTATTGAGTATTTAAAATCAAATGTTAAATTAATCGAAGAGTTAATCGAGCACGGTTACGAAGATAAAGAGACGCTAAAAAGAAGAAAAGAGAAAATGGAAGAGTGGCTTGCCAATCCAGAACTGCTTGAAGCAGACAAAGATGCTGAGTATGCAGCTGTAATTGAAATTGACTTAAATGAAATTAAAGAACCGATTTTGGCATGCCCTAACGATCCAGATGATGTTGCGACACTGAGCGAAGTTTTAGCAGACCCTAAAAGACCTACAGAGAAAATCGATGAAGTGTTTGTAGGAAGCTGTATGACAAACATTGGCCTATTTAGGGCTCTTGGCGAAGTGTTAAAGGGTGAAGGTCCTGCAAATGCAAGATTGTGGATTGCTCCTCCGACAAAAATGGATGAGATTCAGTTAAGAGAAGAGGGTTACTATGCAATTTTCGGCCAGGCAGGAGCAAGAACAGAGATTCCAGGGTGCTCTTTGTGTATGGGTAACCAGGCAAGAGTGCGCGACAATGCAATTGTATTCTCTACAAGCACAAGAAACTTCGACAACAGAATGGGTAAAGGCGCGCAAGTTTACCTAGGAAGTGCAGAACTGGCAGCAGTGTGTGCTCTTTTAGGACGTCTTCCTACAAAAGAGGAGTATTTCGAAATTGTTAACAAAAAAATTACAGACGACAAAAAAGGCACTGTATATAAATATCTGAATTTCGATCAGATTGATGATGAAATTTTAGATGAAATGATTGAGTATTATTAATAAACAGGGGTTCTAGCCCCTGTTAAAAGACAATTTTGCAGTAAGTTTTATTTTCTGTATCAAATAGAATTTTTCCTTTTAATTGACTTTTAGCAAGCATATAAATCAGTTTTAATCCTAATGAATCAGTTTTTCTGTTTTTGTCAAAACCTTTGCCGTTATCGGATACCTCTAATATTTTTT
>JALVXO010000262.1 GCA_027022775.1 Campylobacteraceae bacterium | reverse complement strand
CTACAATATTACAGATTGGTCGTTTGGAGGAGGAACTGCACTCTCTAGCATTTACTATAAACACCGAATGTCTTATGATATAGATATTTTTTTGGAAGATTTTTCTTCGATGCAAGTTATAGTTGAGTATCAAGAAGAGATAGCAAGAAACCTTGGCATTAATAAGCAATATATTAAATCATCTCCAACGGGAGTAACTTTTACATTAGATGCTAATTCACACGGGTTAAAACTCGATTTTGTGTCGATTACGCCGTATCGCAAGAGCAAGATGAAATTATGAGTAAGCTTAAATATGAGGGTATAGTCGATATAGAGCGCTATTTTGAAGTGATCGAAAAGTTTGATAAGTTTGATGCGAATGTATTTAATGCAGAGTTAAAACTGCTACTTCCTACCAAAAAGCTATGCAAAGATGATTTTGCTAACACTATTGGCTCTATTATGAAGCCTGGCAGTAAAATTAAAATTGCATTAGATTTAAATGGGGAAATAGTTGCATTTGATGAGTTTATTCCTGTTTATCAGAAACACTACGCTCCGCTTGGTAAGTTGCAAGTTTTAGAGATTGAAAATAACGGTTTGAGTTATCAAGAGCTTATGAGTATGGGAAAAGAAGAGATTAAGAATTTAATAAATAAAGGCAATTAAATGAAAATACGGGTTTATTTTGAAGATACAGATATTGGGGGAATTGTTTATCATACGAAGTATATTAATTTTTGTGAGAGGGCAAGAAGTGAGATTCTTTTTCGTAACGGGATAATGCCTTATGATGCCAAAAGTAAGAGCGGGTATATTGTAAAATCTTTGAAGTGTGACTTTATTAAAAGTGCTACGCTTGGGGATGTTTTGGAGGTTAAGACTGCCGTATTGAGTGTAAGCAAGGTTAAGTTTGTGCTTTTGCAAGAGATTTTTAAAGGGGATGAGAAGCTTTTTTCTATGGAAGTTACGGTTGTTTATGTTAAAGAAGGCAAGCCTGCGAGGATTGATTCTGAAGTGCTGGCATTGTTTGGAAGTTAGTGGATAGTGACAGTGATAGTGAATAGTGACAGGGGACAGTGACAGTGATGGGAGGAGAATGAAAAGAGTTGCCGGGATAGATATTTTTTGCGGGGTTACTGTTTTGACGGGAATTAAAAGATTTACTCTTTAATAAACTCTACAGTATAAAACTTCTCTTTTTCAACCAAGTTAATGTTGCATTCGTAAGTGAGTTTTAGTATTTCTCTTTCTAATTTATCAAGTTTTTCCTGAAATTTAAAATCTTTGCTGTATCTGTCTGCTATTAATATTTTTCCATTCGGTTTTGCTACCCTTAAAAACTCTTTTGCTGTTTTTATGCTGTTTTTATATTTATTAAATCCGCCTATGCAGATTACTGCATCAAACTGGCTGTCTAAAAAAGGCAGCTCCTGGGCACAGCACTGCAAAAGTGAAAGATTAAAGCGGTTTTCATAAAGATTTTTTACATATTTTAGATTTGAAAAAGAGATATCTATCCCTACAATGCTTAAGCTTTTTTGATTTATGTTTTTGGGAATATATAGCAGGTCATCACCTTCGTTTATTGATACAAAGAGCAACGAGAGCCCCTCTTTCCATTCTATTTTGCTTAAAAGCTCTTTTCGGACACTGTTTATATCTCCTTTTATGAAAAAAAATGAAAAAAAAGGAAATTTAGAAGCAAAGTTGGTGTGGAGTGCGCATTTTTGTTTTTTTGATATTAAAATATCATATTTTAATTCGCTTATATCTAAAAAGTTGGGTTTGAGTTTAGATATTAATGTGTGCGCCATATTAAGAAAACCTTTTTATAGACAAAAGCCTATATTTCAGAAAATTATATAACTTTTTTAAATTTTTATCAAGTATTTGCCATTTTTTTATAGAAAAAAATTGCAGCTTTTATAAACTCAAAATTTGCATTAGAGATTAATAACCTTTATCAAATCATTTAAATTAGGCATTTGCTAAATTTTTGCCAATTCTAATGCAAATTTTGTGTTCAAAAAATAGGTTATTTCCTATTTTCTACCCTTGTTTTGGCGCTGTCGATAATTTTTTGAATTTGATTAATATAAAGTGTTAAATTCTCTTTTGTATCTGCTTCGAAACGGGTAACAAGTATCGGAGTGGTGTTGCTTGCCCTAACAAGCGCCCAGCCGTTGCTGAAATTTATTCTTAATCCGTCAATTGTGATTATATCTATAATTTCAGGCAGCTCTTTTGGCGGATTTTTTAAGATATTTTTAATCTTTTCAATAATTTTAAATTTTGCACTGTCTGTGGTATCTATTTTAAGCTCATCGGTAGAGAAGAGTTTTGGCAGGCTCTCTATCTCTTTGTCTAAATTTACTCCTTCTTTTACAAGTTCTAAAACTCTTAATGTTGCGTAAATCGCATCATCATATCCAAAATAGCGGTGTTTAAAAAATATGTGTCCGCTCACCTCGCATGCAAGGTCGGCATTTGTTTCTTGCATTTTCATTTTTAAATTTGAGTGGCCGGTTTTATACATTATGGCTTTTGCACCTCTTCTTTTTAATTCGTCATACATTATTTTAGAGCATTTAACTTCGCCAATTACTGTGGGGTTTTTGATTCCCAGGCTTAAAATTAATGCGAGCTGGTCTCCTTTAATATTGTGTTTTGGAGTTAAAACTGCTATTCTATCTGCATCGCCATCATAAGCAAAACCTAAATCTCTGCCTTTTAGCGCCAAAATTAAATCTTGCAGGTTCTCTTCTACAGATGGGTCTGGATGGTGATTTGGAAATGTGCCGTCAGGTTCGCAGTAGAGGGGTTTAAAGTTGAAATTTAAAGCGTTAAATATATCTTGCAGCACAACTCCGGCAACTCCATTTCCGCAATCTATAACAATTTTTTTATCTAATCCTTTTAAGTGGTTAAACTGCTCAATCATATAGTTTATATATTGATTTTTTGTATCTATTTTAGTTTTAGAGGTGTCGGTAGGAATTTTTAGGTGTAAATTTTGCTCAACCTCTTTCCCAAGAGTATAAATATCGCTGCCGTAAAAGGGCATTTTATCTATTGTAATTTTAAATCCGTTGTACTCTTTTGGATTGTGAGAGCCGGTAATCATAATTGAGCCGTTAATTTCAATTTGAGAGCCATCTTCACTTTTTTGGGGGATATAGTTAGAGAAATAGTTAACAGGTGTAGGCACCAGCCCCATATCGTAAACCCTGCAGCCTGCATAGTTTAATCCCGAAACCAGCCAGTCTCTTAAAATTGGCGAGTGTTCCCTGGCGTCATACCCCACAGCTGCATTGCCGCCGCGCTTTTTAATAATTTTGCCCAGAAAAAAGCCTATAAGTTTTACGCTCTGCTCATTTAACTCTTTACTGTAAATTCCGCGTATATCGTATTCTCTGAAAATATTTTTCACACTGCAGCCCTTATGATATTTGGGCATATTTTATCATAAATAAGCTGTTAAGCCTATTTATTTGCATCTAGGTGAGGGGTCAAAGATATCTGGGTATCTTTTTGTTAATTTGCCCCGCAGATAGTCGTCTGCGTGGATATTTATGATTTTTACTATCGAATCTTTTAAAATTTCGTCTGCTTCATCTTTTCTGTTTAAGTCCGCCAGCAGCACCGCATAGTGCCCGATTCCCAAAGCGATATAAATCCACATAGCGGGGTTGTTTATATGTTCTTTGGTGCAGTTTAACATAAGTTTATAGTAACTTAAAGCATCATCTTTTAACTGCATTACATAAGCGATGTTTCCAAGTGCCAGATAGTAGGCAAATTTTGCATATTTTGGCAATTCATCTATATCTATTGTTTCAATAATCTCTTTTGCGTAATTTATGTTCCCAAATTTGCTGTGGGCGAGTGCCAAATCTACTGCAACTACCGCTTTTGGGTCGCTTTCGTAAGCTTTTTGTATCTGTTTTAAAAACTCTTTATAGTCGCGCCTGTTTAAATAGAGCATAGCCCTAAAAGAGTAATAAAGAGCCGGTGAACCCTCAAGCAGAAACTTTTTATAACTGTCAAGAATTAAAATAGCATACCCCAAGTGTCCGCGGCAGGCTACAATGTTTGCTTTTAATCTTGCCAAATCGGCTTTTTGGCTGTTTTTTAATTTTTTTCTCTCCAGCCTGTTTATAAGTTCAAGCGCATTTAGATAGTTTCCAAAAGCAAGATTTTTATGAATATTTTTGTAAACATATTCATAATTTGGGCTTAAAATCCAAAATATAAAGAGTGCTCCAATTAAAAACAGCCCAGCTCCTACAGCCCAGTAATTTTTTACAATCAATCCGAAAAAGAGTATAAGCAAAAAAATTGACAAACTGTTTTTATGAGTTGCAAAATACTCTTTTAAGCTTTCAAAAACAGACTCTTTGGCGCTTTTTTCCAAATCATGTTTTACAAGGTATTTAAGTGCTGTATCATCTAAATCTTTCAGCTCTTCGCGGATATTTCCAATAAGTTTGTCATTTATTATATCTATTTCGCTGTAACCGTTTTTTTCTAACTCTTTTAATACTTTTTTAGTATCTTTTTCTTTTATATATCCAATTTTAACAGTGCCATTTTTGTGTATAGCTTTATAAGATAAGGTTTTCATAATTATTCCCATTTTATGGAGGTTTTTAAAATTATAACATATTATTTTTTTATAGTCAATATCTTTTTAACATTTTTCCAAAAAAGAAAAGGGCGCTTTGTATAACGCCTCTGTAGAGAAGAAAAAGTAAAAAATTTACCCATAAAGAGTATAGGTAATTAAGGTTTTTAGTTAAATAAAACCCTAAAATAAAAAGGGTTAAAGATAATAAAATAGTATTGCGCATCTCTTTGGCAGCTGTTAAACCTATAAAAATGCCATCCCATATAAATGCCAAAAAACTGATAAACGGCACAAAAGCCATCAGGGGCAGAAAGCCAGATGCGGCATATATTAAATTTTGCTGGTTTGTCAATAGGTGCAAAATCTCTTCTCCAAAGATAAAATATATCAAAAAGTATGCAAAACTGACTCCAAAAGACCACATTAATGAATATTTGACCGCTTTTAACAAATTGGGCATATCTTTTTTGCCGTAATATTTTCCAACCAGACTTTCGCTTGCATTTGCAAAACCGTCTATTGAGTAGGCAAACCATATAATAAATTGCAAAAGCAGCACAGTTACGCTTAATGCCTGCTGCGAATATGAGGAGGCTTTTGAGTAAAGAAAAGCAAATGCAAAGGTTAACGCGAGCGTTCTAATAAAAATATCACGGTTTATTCTAAAAAACCTTGCCAGTTCATTTTTTATTAAAATCTCTTTTAACTTTGGTTTATAAAGGTATGCTTTATATTTTAAAAGAATAAAAAAACCTGAAAATAAAGCTGCATACTGTGATATAAGAGTACCGTAAGCAGCACCTTTTATTCCCATATTTTCAATATAAACAAAGTAGTAACTAAAGATGATATTTAACAGGTTTAAAATTAAAGTTATAATGAGCGGATAGAGTGCATTTTGCATTCCAAAAAACCAGCCAACAAGTGCATAAGTTAAAAATATCGCCGGCGCAGTGAATATTCGGATATTAAAATAGTCAACAGCAGGCTTAAGGAAACTGTTTTGGATATTCATTAAAGAGATTGAGATATTTAAAATATACTCTTTTGCTAAAATTGCAGCCAGTCCTAAAGCAGCAGCGATAAAGAGGGCGCGCCAGAGAGTGTTAGAGATTAATTTGACATTTTGCATGCCAAACGCTTGCGCTGTAATGCCGGTTGTGCCGCTTCTTAAAAAGTTAAAAGCGCCGTAAAGCACCATAAAAACCATCCCCATAGCTCCCAAAGCAGCCAGGCTGGCACTGTTTAAATGCCCCATTAAAGCTGTATCGACGCTTGTAACAAGAGGAATGGAGATATTGCTTAAAATATTTGGAATTGCAAGTTTTAAAATGTCTCTATTCATTAAAAAATAACTTTTTTGGAATTTTACTAAAGTAAACCAAATATTGGCTTATTTGGCAATATTTCTATTTTATTAATAGGAGAGTGCGCAAAAAGTTAAACCCAAAATTTGCATTAGCCAATACTCTATCTGCATTGGTCATTGGCAGCAGGGTGCTGAAGTAAAGCCATTTGCCTTCGCAGTTCGCTTTGATTAGGACGCTGCGGTTTCGAAGCTACAAACAGCAGCAGCGTTAAAAAAAGTTAAACTGCTTTAACTTTTTAGCTGTGAGCTAGTAAGCGTTTATGCACTCTTGCATAGCGTCCCTGCAGTTTGCCTTTGCTTAACGCTTTTGCCTTCGCGGCTTCAAACGCTAGGCTCATTCCGACCGCTCCGGTTTCGAAGCTACAAACGATACGCAGGTATCGTTTGCTTAACGCTTTTGCCTTTGCGGTTCGCTTTGCTCAGGACGCTGCGGTTTCGAAGCTACAA
>JALVXO010000261.1 GCA_027022775.1 Campylobacteraceae bacterium | reverse complement strand
GATTTTTTGCGCTATCTCTTTATGCTCAACCGATAATTCAAAAACCGTTTCGGAATTATCAATTGTAAAAGCGATTGGAAAAATAAGTACATTTAAATTTTCCGGATTTCTTAAAACATCGCTTAAGCTTGGTTCCAGCCATGCCCCCTTTCCGACCTTTGATTGATAAGCCAGCTGGGTTTGTTTAAAAACAATTCCTCTTTTTTGCAACTCTTGCAAAATAAGCCTGTAGTTTTCATTCACCTCTTTTTCATAAGGGTCTCCTCTTTTTATTATGTTTACAGGCAGCCCGTGGGCAGAAACTATGAGTTTTTTATCTTCGCTGCTTTTGCCGTTTAGCGCCTCTTCTATTAAATTGCACTGAAGCTTTACATACTCTGGATTATCAAAGTATCTGTCGATAATTTTAAGCTTTGGTTTCCAGTTTAACTCTTTTAAACTGTTTTGCACATCTTCTATAGAAGATTTTACTGTGGTTGTTGAGTATTGAGGATACATAGAGAACAAAACCAGCTCTTCTACGCCTTCATCTTTTAACCTTTTTAAAACCTCTTTTGCAAACGGCGGTACATAACGCATTACCGGAAAAACCGGCGCTTTTGTTAAACTGCTTACCTTTTTGGCAAGAGAGTTTGTAATATCCAAAAGCGGAGACTTGCCGCCCATCTCTTTATAATTTTCTACCGCTTCATTTAACCGTTTTTTTACAATTATAGAACCGATTATTTTGCGCATAAGAGCATTTGTCTGCAAAATATATTTATCGCTAAACATATTCCGCAAAAAAAGCTCAACCTCTTCCAGATTGCCGGGTCCGCCCATATTTAAAAGTAAAACTGCCTGTTTCATACTGACCTTTGCAAAACTTTTAACCCGTATTTTGCAATAGTGTTGCTTGGAGTTTGCTAAAAGATGCGGTTTTATGCTTTTGCTGCAAATCCAGATTATAAGTTTAATAAAAATTTTAATTTAACTGAATAAAAATTTCAAATTGCTAATAAATTTTATGAATATATTACTCAATCTTTACTGTGACTGGTAAAATTTTGATTTAAATCATATAATAAAAATTTTTATTTGGGTAAAATATCGCAAAATTAAAAGCAAAGGTTAATATGAGATACCCGGAGTTTTATGACAAAGTTGAACCGTTTACTCTGTATGATGGTTTAAGTAATTTTTTAGGTGCAACAGAAGGGGGCATAATAGAAATTAATTATTTAGATTGCGTTAAGTTGGCAGGCCACTCATGCCCGACTGTTGCAGGAAGTTACATTTTGGCAAAAACAGCGGTTAAAAAGCTTTACGGCAGCCAAATGGCACACCGAAGCAATATCAAAATAGAGTTTAAAGAGCAAAAAGAGCATCAGGTAACCGGTGTTATAGGTTCGGTTTTAGGGTTTATTTTAGGCGCAAGCGACAGCGGAGGGTTTAGCGGAATAGGGGGTAAGTTTAACCGCCGCAGCCTTTTAGAATATGGTGTTGAAGATGTAAACGGCATGGTTAAATTTACCCGTTTGGATAACGGCAGCTGCATTACATTGACTTTGGATACATCTGCAGTTCCTGGCAATCCAGAGATGAAACCGTTAATGCAAAAAGCGCTTTTAAACCAGGCAACAGAAGAGGAGAAGCAGGAATTTAAAAAATTGTGGCAGGAGAGAGTGGAATTTATGCTTACAAATCCGCAAATTTGGGATAAAATATCTGGAATTTAAAAGGAGTATATTATGCATATATCACAATATTTAACAAAAGAGCACAGAGATTGCGATGATATTTTTGCAAAAGCGGAAGCGGCTGCTGCAAAAGGGGATTTTAAACTTACAAAAGAGGAGTTTTTAAAATTTGCAGATGAAACACTGCTTCATTTTAAAAAGGAAGAAGAACAGTTTTTTCCTGCATTTGAAGAGATAACAGGTTCAAGCGAAGGGCCTACAATGGTAATGAGATACGAACATGACCAGGTGCGCGGACTGCTTGGAAAAATGGCGCAGGCTATAGAAAGCGAAGATAAAGATGCCTATTTGTCTCTTGCAGAATCAATGATGATACTGCTGCAGCAGCACAATATGAAAGAGGAGCAGATGCTTTATGCAATGGCAGACAGAGTTTTAAACCCTCAAAAAAAAGAGGAGTTAATTTCTAAAATGGAAGAGGTAAAACTTTGAAAAAAATTTTTTTAGATGCAAGAAAAATGGAACATCCAGAGCCTTTAGAGAGGGCGATAGAGGCGTTAAAAAAACTGGATGAGAACAGTTATTTTTATATGCTTCACCGTAAAGAGCCGATACCTCTGCTTGCCCTGGCAAGCGAACACAACTTAAACTTTATAAGCAAAAAGGGCGAAGATAACAGTTGGCACATTTTAATTACTCCAAATCTAGAGGTAAAATTAGAACAGTTTATAATTAATTAATATTTTGTCATAAATCCCGCAAATAGGAGCAATAATGTTTAATAACAGCGGTCTCTCTTTGGAACAGGCACCGCCAATAAAAGTGGTGTTAAGATTCTTTTTAACAGGTTCCCTTTTTGGAATAGCAGCCGGCTTAATGATGTTTTTGCCAAATTTAAACAGCATCACTTCTCCGCAGGCACTGGCGCTGACTCATACCCTTACTTTGGGAGTAATGGCATCATTTATGTTTGGGGCTCTCTTTCAAATGCTTCCTGTTTTGGCAGGGGTGCATATAAAAATGGCGGAAAAGTTCTCTTTAAGAGTACATTACGGACTTATTTTAGGCACCATTTTTTTAATAATTTCATTTTTTAAACCGCTTAAAATTTACTATATTTTAGCTTTTCTGTTTTTGGGTTTTTCTATCTTTGCAACTGCAATTGCTATGGCTGTACAGCTTTTTAAAATTGAGCAGAGCAACTCTTCACGCGGAATGCTGTTTGCTTTGCTGTCTCTTTTTTTTACTGCCTTTTTAGGCTTTTTAATGCTGGCAGCAAGGGGCGGGGCTGCATTTGATTTTAATTATCTCTATTTAAAAACAGCCCATTTTAGTTTTGGGCTTTTTGGCTGGATAGCGCTTTTGATTATTTCTGTATCTTTTCAAGTTATAGAAATGTTTTATGTAACTCCGCCGTATCCGAAAAAGTACGCTAAATACCTCCCTTTTACTGTTTTTTATCTGCTGCTTTTAAATTTAATACTCTATACCTTTAATGCAAACTTAAAATTGATACAGATGCTGGTTATATTTTTAATTGCTATCCATACTGTTTTCACTCTGTCTAGGCTAAAACAGAAAAAGAGGGCAAACACCGATGCTACAGTAATGTTTTGGACGCTTGCTATGGTATCTTATATTCTGTTTTTTGTCAGTTATATTTTAAATGCAGGTGCTGTTTTAAGCGCAGTTTTTTTTCTATTTTTTGCTCTTGGTGTGCTTTTTGCAATGGTTTATAAAATAGTGCCGTTTCTTGTATGGTTTCACTTGAATGCACAAGGTTATTTCGATGCCCCGATGATGCATGAGGTTGCTCCTCCAAAATATGCTAAAATAAATTATTATATGCTGTTTGGCGCTTTGGTTTCATTTTTAGTATCAAATATTATTGATTTTTTTTGGATAGCAGGGGCTGTTTTGTTTACTCTATCTTTTATGATGCTATTTTTTATAATTTACAGCGGATGGCATAAATATCTTTATGTCTTAAAAAATGGCAAAAAATTTGATTTAAACTTCAGGGGTTAATATATATCCCCTGGATTGCACAGTTTTTATAAACCTGTTATCAAGTTTGTCTCTTAATCTTTTAACCAAAGTTCTTACTCTGTTAATATTAGACTCTTCGTCGCTCCAGATAGTGCTTTCTATTGTAAAAATATCTACAACCAGCCCCAAATTGTTAATAAACAGTTTTAAAAGTTTCCCCTCTAAATTTGTTAATATAACCAGTTCTTTAAGTTTAAAAAGTTCACCGGTGGTTTTATAATAAAAAAAATCCCTGCTTAATTTAATAAGCTCCTGAGGTTTATCTACTTCTGGCATAAATTCATCTTTTTTATGTTCTGCTATAGAGAGGGCTGCTTTAAGTTCCGCTCTGTTAAAAGGTTTTGAAAGGTAAGATATAGGGTTGATTTCTGCTGCTTTTTGAATATTTTCATCATCAAAATGGGCAGTTAAGAATATAATTTCTGCCATGGGATTATTCTGTTTGATTATTCTGGCACTCTCTATTCCGTTTATGCGCCCTTTTAGAGAGATATCCATTATAACAATATCCAAAGGCCTTCTGTTGGCAATCTCTATTGCATCTTCTCCAAAAGAGCAAATTCCAACAATTTCGTGCCCCAACCCTTTAATATACATCTCCAGTTCCATGGCAACAATGCCTTCATCTTCTACAATCAATACATTACTCATTTTTAAACCTTATGTTATACTTTTTCCCTTCTAAATAGCAGCTGCCGTCTAATTGATACCTTACAAGGGTGTTTATTAACTTTAATCCGAGTCCGCGCTCATCTTGCGGAATTTCTCCTTCGCCGTTATCTTCTATTTCTAAAATAAACTCCCCATACATTTGCTTAAGAACAACTGTTATTTTGCCTCCTCTGTTTTTAAATGCATGCTCAAAAGCGTTAGAGACAATTTCATTAACTACCAAGCCTATATAAACCGCTTTTTTTAATGCCATTTTTGCCTCTATATCGGTTTTTACTTCTACTCTGTTTTTGCCGTCATATAGATTTGCAATATCGCCGATTAAAGAGTTTATATATAAATTCATATCTACCACTTCAAGTTTTTCAGTAGTAAGCAGCATAGAGTAGGTTTTTGCTATAGTATTTATTCTGTTTTCTAAATCTTTAAGTTTTTTGCTTAACATTGAGTCGTTAAAATTGTCATTATGCATTCTTATCATAGATAAAATTATCTGCAGATTGTTTTTAACCCTGTGGTGTATCTCTTTTATCAAAAGCTCTTTTGTTTTTAAAATATCATTTAATTTTTTTGTTTTTTCTGCCACTTTTGCTTCTACAATTCTGTTTCTGTTTTCTATCTCTTCTATCAGCTTTTTATCGCTGCTCTCTTTCTCTTTTTGCAGTAAGATATACCTGTCGGCATAAGCAAGCATTAATACCATAGCTTCAAAAGCAGTTGCTATCATTAAAAGATACTGGTACTTTTGCATTATCGATGCCAGCCCCAGCGCATCCAGTATAATTAAAGAGTAAGATACAAAAACAATTGCAAAGCCGACAATAAAAAGCCTTGCCTGTTTTACCCCTTTGATATATGCATAAATTCCAGAGTATAAATTAAATGTTATAAAGAGTGCGCCCGTAGCTACAGATGCATAAAAGTTGCTAAATGGAGGAATGCCAAAAAGCGGTATCTCTAAAATAGAAACAGTTATAAAAAACATATAAATATAGTAATGTATGCTCCCTTTTTTTATTTCCAAAAAACTTACCGTATACAGAGCCGAAGTTATAAGCAAAAGGTTTACTTTGATAATAGGCACTATTAAATCAAGTTTAATAAACCATAGCGGAAAGAAAACTTTAACAAGCCCCAAATATGCAATCTGCTGATAAATCACTGCTAAAAGATACAAACCATAATATAAACTGCTCTTATCTTTTATATAAATAAATATCATAAAACTGTAAAGCGCAAAAGCTAAAACAACACCCGTTAATAGCGTATTTATAAACTGTCTCTGCCTCTCCTCCTGATAGAAATTCTCTTTAGTGTCTGAAACTAGCGCAATATCCATAGGTACTATTTTAGAGTGAAACTTCATTAAAAAAGTTTTGCTGCTTTTGGGTTTGAGTGTCACAGGAAATTTATAATATATAGAATCGTTTTTGCTTTTTAAATACCTTAAACCTCTAAATCTGGGATTGTTTAAATTGTTTTTATTATATAGCGCAATCTCTTCAATTAGGGGCCATGTCGGAATAATCAATCTCTTGAGAGTTGTATTTGAATCGTTTTTCAGAGTAAACTCCACCCATACATATTTGCGTGAAAGTCCTATATTAATGATTTTTTTACCGTAAGGCTTTAAAAAACCTGCTTTTAAAACCTCTTGCGCAGTCATATCTTTAGAAGTAATATAGACACTGCTTTTTTCTAAAATAGATATTTTTTTTGGCGCTGTAATATCAATAGTGCCGCCAAAACCAAAAATTGCAACAGTTAATAAAATAAGCGATACTCTTGTAATCCAAAACATAAGATAATTATAGCGCTAATTAATGTAATTATTTTTTTTAGATATAGAAAAAAGAGTATTTTTTAAAAATATTTATTTCAATTTAAATGCAATTTAAATTAACTATTGGACATTTTTGTAACATATTTTCTGCAATATATTACTGCTTTAATATAGATTTTTTTGATGGATATCTGCTTGATACTTTTTGTAACATAAATATTTTTTTATTAAAATATTCAAACACCCCATTTTATC
>JALVXO010000260.1 GCA_027022775.1 Campylobacteraceae bacterium | reverse complement strand
TTGAGATTCTTCGCTTCGCTCAGAATGACTGAAATGGGTGATTTTACAGAAATTTGAACTTTTTGCACAGTCTCAAGCGGGAATCCAGGACTCAAATGGAAAAGAGAGATTAGGGAAATATTTTTTTTCCGTAATCGGTAATCCGTATTCCGCAATCCGAATGGGGTAATTAATGCAAAAAATTTTAGTCCACATCTGCTGTTCGGTCGATAGTCATTTCTTTTTGCAAAAGATGCAAAAAGATTTTCCAAATGCAGAACTTATCGGCTTTTTTTACGACCCAAACATTCACCCATACAGCGAATATTACCTGCGGCTTTTGGATGTAAAGCGCAGCTGCAAAATGCTGGGGATTGAGCTTATAGAGGGAGAGTATGATTACCTTTCGTGGATAGAAGCGGTGCGGGGGTTGGAGAATGAACCTGAAAAAGGGGCAAGGTGTTCTGTCTGTTTTGATAAACGCTTTGAAGTCAGTGCTCAAAAAGCAAAAGAGCTTGGCTGTTCGCACTTTACCTCTACGCTTTTAACTTCGCCGAAAAAATCTATTTCGCAGTTAAAAAAAAGCGGAGAAACGCTTGGAGAGAAATACGGCTTAAAATTTTTAACATTAGATTACAGGCAAAACAACGGCGCGCAAGAGCAAAACATTTTAGCAAAAAAAGATAAACTCTACCGTCAAAACTACTGCGGCTGTCTTTATGCTCTTTCGCAGCAAAGAGAAGAGCAAAACAGGTTAAAAGATGAACTTATCTGCCCTCTAAACCGCCAAATCCTGCCAGGCTCCATAAAAGAGCGCATAAAACTTTACGAAAAACGCATAGAGTTAGAAGAAAAAAAGATACCATACGAAATAGTAAAACACCGCTTCCTAAACTGGCGCCTGCTTTGGGGTATTGTAAAAGTCGGCAAAAAAACGGTTCCTTCGCACATACTCCCATACTCTCAAATCCGCAACGGTTTTAGCAGGGGCAAAATAGAAAAACAAATCGGCAAACTGCACTACTTTAGCAGGGATGAAATTAAATTTATATCGCTGCAAACCTACAACAGTTTGCAAAAAACCGATTATAAAAGCGTATTAGAACTCTATACCAGCCCGCCCTCTTTTGAACAAGAGTTGCAATTGCGCCAAAGCCTTTTAAATAACCCGTTTGATTTAAGCTGCATAATTGTAACCGATGAAATCCCGGCTAAAAAAATAGAAATAAAAATAGAGAGTAAAATATATGAAGATGTAGCGGAAAAGTTAATAATATTATCTAAAAACTGGGGTTAAACTTTTTAACAGAGCTATCTTGGCTTTGACCCTCATCTTCTTCATGTTCAAACTCTAAACGATCTTGCCAAATCAATCCAGAACCAAACAGTTTTATATAATCTTGCTCATCCAAAGAGTGCGGCTCTACGATATCTTCTTGTGTTTGCGACGCTTGATTAGAAACTGTTCTGTTAGTATCGGTTGGAACAAAAGGATAAACTTTATTGGGAAATGATGTATCAGGCATATAATCTGTTGTCATGTATGGTCTAGAGTCTGATATTAAAAAGAAAGTAGAAGGCTTTCTTATGTTTGCAAATATTCTTATTTTTGCTTTTTTATATATATCTAAAACCTCTATAGCGGTTACCTCACCTACTGGAATATTCGGATAAAATATATTATCCAGCCCGCTTGTTTTAACTAAATCGCCAATTTTAATTTTAGCCCATCTTGGAATAAATTTTACTGTCATTCCATCTTTATTATTACCTTGCGCAACACCCTGTATTTTATCTGAACCTATTACAACGCTAAAAGTGCATTTAGGATGTGTAATTAGATAACCGTAAAGATTTCCATTTTTATATTGCGCTACACCTGCAACAACATCATTTTGCATAAGACCGTAAGGGTGGTGTTCTTCTATTTTCATATTTTTAGGTTTAGTCAAAATAATTTCATTTAATTTATTCAATTTTACATAAGAAATTGTATCGGTCAAATAGATGCTTTTATAAGGCTTTTTCGCAAGAGAAGGCAGTAACTTGTAAATTTTTGACAACTCATCCAAATAATTTGACTGTTCTATCAATAAAATTTTTAATTTATTATTCTCTTTTTGAAGTTTTTCAATATCTTTTTGCTGTTTTAAATAGTTGCTGCTGATATTTGTAAGCTTTAAATACTCAATTTTTAAAGGATTAATAAAATCTAAAAAGAAGCTTTTTGTGTTGCCTTTATAGTTAACTAAAACTATAAAGATAATAATTAAAATTACTAAAAGGGTTAAGCTTCTTTTTTTCATCTATTTCTTAATCTTCATAATTTGTCTGCTGTAAAAGATCCAGTCTTGTCAATGCTGAACCAGTTCCTTTTGCTACTGCCAAAAGGGGCTCATCTGCAATAAAAACAGGCAGTTTTACAACATCTGAAAGATATTTGTCTAAACCTCTAATAAGCGAACCGCCTCCTGTTAAAACAATTCCATTTTCAACAATATCGCCTGCAAGTTCCGGCGGAGTCTGTTCTAAAACGCTTTTTAAAGCTTCTGCTATTTGGTGCAGCGGGTCAGAAATTGCTTCTCTGATATGTTCGCTTGTAATCTCTACAGAAGCTAAAATCCCCTCTATCTGGTCACGCCCTTTTACCATTGTTTTTAACTCTTCATCAAGCTTAACCGCTGTTCCAATCTCTATTTTTAAATTTTCTGCAACTCTGTCGCCTATAAGAAGGTTGAATTTCTTTTTAACATAATCTATAATTGCAGCATCTAAAGTATCACCTGCGACCCTGATAGATTTGCTTATAACCAGACCGCCAAGAGATGTTACGCCTATTTCTGTAGTTCCGCCTCCAATATCCACAACAAGGTTTCCGTTTGGTTCGGTTACAGGCAGCCCTGCTCCAATTGCTGCTGCCATCGGCTCTTCTATTAAATAGACGCTTCTTGCTCCTGCATTAAGCGCAGACTCTCTAACCGCTTTTCTCTCTACTTGAGTCAAACCATAAGGAACACATATAACAATTCTAGGGGCAGAAAACATTCCTGAACCGTTAACTTTTTTAATAAAATACTCTATCATCATCTCAGTAGTGTGGAAATCGGCAATTACACCGTCTCTCATAGGGCGGATAGCTTTGATTGATCCTGGCGTTTTACCAACCATATCTTTGGCTTCCTGTCCCACTGCTAAAATTTCATCTTGTCCCATCTTATTTTTTTTAACAGCTACAACAGACGGTTCATTAATCACAATCCCTCTGCCTTTTACTAAAACAATTGTATTGGCAGTTCCTAAATCTATTGCCATATCTTGAGATAAAAATCCAAAAATTTTTTTAAAAATTCCCACTTTTAACCCTTTATGCACTTAATTTATTTTTTAAATATATTGGTTCATCGTTTTTATTAACAACATCTTCTGTAATAATTACCTCATAGCCTGAAAGCTCCGGAAGTTCATACATTATATCCAATAGAATATCTTCCAGAATGCTTCTTAAACCTCTAGCTCCCGTTTTTCTGTCAAAAGCTTTTTGGGCTATTGCTCTCAATGCGCTATTTTCGAACGTAAGTTTAACATTATCTAAATCAAATAAAGCTTGATATTGCTTAATTAATGAATTTTTTGGCTCAACTAATATGCGCACCATATCATCTACAGTAATTTTATTGAGTGTTGTAACAATATGCAATCTGCCGATTAGTTCAGGTATTAAACCAAAAGTCACCAAATCGTCAGATTCCAATTGTGAAAGGATATTCTCCCTATCCTCTTTAGTTCTCTTTTTGTGCCCGAAGCCTAATGTGTTCCCGCCGACTCTGCGCTGGATTATCTCTTCAATTCCATCAAACGCCCCGCCGCAAATAAAAAGAATATTTGAAGTATCTATCTGTATAAACTCCTGATTTGGGTGCTTTCTTCCGCCTTTTGGAGGAATGTTCACAATTGAACCTTCTATAATTTTCAAAAGTGCCTGCTGCACCCCCTCTCCGGACACATCGCGTGTAATGGAACGGTTTTCGCCCGCTCTTGCGATTTTGTCTATCTCATCGACAAAAACAATCCCTCTTTCTGCCTTTTCAATATCGCCGTCAGCCGCTTGAAGAAGTTTTGTTAAAATATTCTCCACATCTTCACCCACATAACCGGCTTCAGTTAAGTTGGTAGCATCAGCAATAGCAATAGGCACATCCAAAAAGCGCGCAATTGTCTGTGCAAGCAGGGTTTTTCCGCTGCCTGTAGGACCTACTAACAAAATGTTAGATTTTGAAATTTCAGTATCGCTGTCATCTTTTACTTTTTTCAAAATGCGTTTATAGTGGTTGTAAACAGCAACAGAGAGAGTCTTTTTGGCTTCATCCTGCCCTATTACATAATTGTCTAAAAACGCTTTTAACTCTTTTGGCGTTAAATCTCTTAACTCCTGCTCTATCTCTTCGGCAGTTGCATTGTCTTCGCCAAAAAGAATTTTATATGCAGATACTACACAGTTGCTGCAAATATATGCATTTTGCCCAGCAACTAAAGGTATGTCGGCATTTTCGCTGACACCGCAAAAACTACAATGTTTCATTAACCGTTTCTCCTTTTAAATGCAATTCCTCTCTCGGAATTTAAAATAAACTCTGCCATATTTGCCACATAAGGGTTGCTGCTGTTTTTTAACTCCTCAGCAGCCTCTTTTGGCGATTTATTACTTTGAAAAATTTTGCGGTATGCGCTTCTTAAAACATTAATATCTTCTGTTTTAATACGGCGTCTTAAACCTGTTAAATTTAATCCCCTTAAAACCGCCCTGTTTCCTTCTGCAAGGCAGTAAGGAGGAACATCCTGGCTTAATGCGCTTGCTCCCGCAACCATAGCCATATCGCCTATTTTTACAAATTGATGCACCGGCGTCAAGCCCCCAATTACCACGCCGTCGCCCAAAATCACATGCCCGGCAAGCGTAGCGGCATTTGCTAAAATGCATCCATTGCCAATAATCACATCGTGAGCAACATGCACATATCCCATTAAAAGGTTGCCGCTGCCTATTTTTGTTACTCCGCCGCCCCCTTCTGTTCCGGGGTTTATAAGAGTAAACTCTCTAATTTTATTATTGTCTCCGATAATCAGCTCAACTTTTTCGCCGTGATACTTTAAATCTTGCGGAATAGAGCCGATAACCGCATGGGAGAAAATCTCATTGCCGCTGCCTATTGTGGTGATGCCCTCTATTAAAGTGTGGCTTCCAATTTTGGTATTGTCTCCGATTTTTACATCTTTTCCGATAAAACTGTAAGCGCCGATTGTTACATTTTCTCCAATCTGCGCACCATCTTCTACAATGGCTGTAGGGTGAATGCTGCTCATTATTTATCCACAATCATTGCTTTAAGGTTAGCTTCTGCCACCAGCTTCTCATCCACATACGCTTTTGCATCAAGATGCCACACAGAGCCTCTATGCTTAATAACGCTCAATCTGTAAACAAGCTTGTCTCCAGGCACAACCGGCTGTCTGAATTTAGCTTTGTCTATACTCATAAAATAAACAACTTTATTTTTTGCAGCTTCCTGATCCTCTTTGCTTGCACTCACAAATGCCAAAACACCGCCGGCTTGCGCCATCCCCTCTATAATCATAACCCCGGGATAAATCGGATGCCCTGGAAAATGCCCCTGAAAAACGGGCTCAGAAATAGACACATTCTTATACCCCTCAATTGATTTGCCCTCTTCTAAAGAGGTTATTCTGTCAACTAGCAAAAACGGGTATCTGTGAGGAAGAATATTCTGAATATCCATTACATTATAAAGCATTAGCAACCTTTTTTCTAAACTATTTATGATATATTAGCTAAAGGTTGGTTAAAATATGATTATTGGCAATTTACTGGAATTTTCTAAATAGTAATTCCGCAATTGCCAATATAAAACAAAAGCTAAATCCCAAAATTTGCATTAGCCGATACATCATCTGCATTGGTCATTGGCAACATGGGTACCGAAGTAAAGCCTCGACGCACCCTCCGGGTGCGCCTGCGTTTTCCTCCAGCGCCCCTGCCACCAAGCACCAACGCATCTGATGCACCTTCTAATGCAAAATTTGTGTTAATGCAAAAAGTGTCTGACACCTGTAAAATACATCGCAATGCCGTGCTCGTTTGCGGCTTCGATAACCTCTTGGTCTCTTATGCTGCCGCCTGGCTGGATGATTGCTTTAACGCCAGCAGCCGCTGCGGCATCAACAGAATCTCTAAACGGGAAGAATGCTTCGCTTGCAAGGCTTGAGCCTTCGATATCCAGCCCCAGCTCTTTTGCTTTTTTAATTGCGCACTGTGCAGCATCTACGCGGCTTGTCATACCCATTCCAACCGCTACCATTGCGCCGTCTTTAACATACACTACGCAGTTGCTTTTGGTTAAGCCTGCAACTTTCCATGCAATTTCCAAATCGCTTATCTGCTCTTTGCTCGCCTCTTTTTGGGTAACGCATTTTGCATTTGTAACTTCATTATCGCAAACACAGTCGCTGTTTTGGTAAACAAATCCGCCGTCAATGTG
>JALVXO010000259.1 GCA_027022775.1 Campylobacteraceae bacterium | reverse complement strand
AAGCCTGCAAATAGGTGCTCTAGCGTATGAATTCCTTTTTCGCCGATAATCTCTTTATTGGGTTTGCAAAAGCGCAAATCAAAAACCGTAATAGTATCGCCGCATGGGGTTTGCATTGTTTTTGCCACTCTTACTGCAGGGGCGGGCATTTTGGTGTGGTCAACTAAAAAGCTGTCTAATAAAGGCATTGTTTATCCTTTTTTGTTTTTTGGTTATAATACTCAAAAAAGTTAAGAGGAAAATTATGAATAGCATAAAATTTAACGGAAATTTAGTAATACCGCCAAAAGTTATATGTGTAGGGCGTAATTTCGTAGAGCATATTAAAGAGTTAAACAATGAAATGCCGGGGCAGATGGTTATTTTTAATAAGCCAAATTCTGCAATTAGCAGCGAGCTTAAATTTTTTAGCGAGAGCCACCGCTTTGAAGGGGAGCTTTGTTTTTTAATTAAAGGGGGCGAAATTGCAGGGGTCGGTTTTGGGCTTGATATTACCGACAAAAAAGCGCAAGATTACGCTAAACAGAAAGGTTTGCCGTGGGAGAGGGCAAAAGCGTTCGACGGCTCTGCGGTTTTTAGTGAATTTATAGAGTTTAATGGCGATATAAACGCTTTATCATTTAAACTTTACATTAACGGTAAACTGCAGCAGCATGGAAATATAGAATTGATGATACATAAACCGCAAGAGATTTTAAAAGAGATACAAAGCTTCCAAACCCTGCAAGATTACAGCATTATAATGACTGGCACTCCAAAGGGTGTTGACAGTTATAAAGCGGGTGATGAATTTAAAACTGTTATTTATGAAAACGGGAGGGAAATTTTAAGCTGTGCATTTAAAGCTTTGCTTTAAATGGGCTGAGAGCTTGTGGTGCGGCTTATCCGCGTTTATTGAAAAAGCTTAAAGCTCAAAGCCGAGAGCTTAGAGCTAGTGGTGCAGCTGTGCCGCGTTTAATATTTGCAGCTGCGCTGCTTAGAAAAGACGAGCTACATTGTTAGCTCTTCGATCTGTGCTCTAATCTCTTAGTTTCAAATCACAGTGCTTCTGCGTCTGTTTCGCCTGTTCTGATTCTTACAACATGCTCAATCGGGCTTACGAAAATTTTACCGTCGCCGATTTTGCCTGTGTTTGCCGTTTCTTTAATGATATTGATTGCAGTGTTTGCATACTCATCTGTGCTTACTACGATTTCGATTTTAACTTTTGGGATAAAATCGATTACATACTCATTTCCTCTGTAAAGCTCGCTGTGCCCTTGTTGGCGCCCGTAACCTTTTACTTCGGAAACTGTCATACCCTCAATTCCCGCTTCTACTAAAGCGTCTTTTACCTCATCTAATTTAAAAGGTTTAATAATTGCTTCGATTTTTTTCATTTTTATTCTCCTGTTATTTAAGCTTAGAGCTCAGAGCTTAGAGCCTAGAGCTGATTGTGCGGCTGTGCCGCGTTTATTGAAAAAGCTTAGAGATAAGAGCCGAGAGCTTAGAGCTAGTGGTGCGGCTGTGCCGCGTTTAATATTTGCAGCTGCGCTGCTTAGAAAAGACGAGCTACATTGTTAGCTCTTCGATCTGTGCTCTATGCTCTTAGCTAACTCTATAGATAAAAGCTTTTTTCTCCGTGAACTGCTTCATCCAGACCCATCTCTTCTGTCTCTTTGTCAACTCTTCCGCCGCCTGTAATTGCTGCTGCAATAAAGTAAACAACTGCCGTTCCGATAAGAACCCATGCAATTGTAACACCTACAGACTCTAACTGAACAATAAACTGACCCATTCTATCACCGCTTGCTTTTAAAGGACCGTCCCATAGCAAATCGTTATCTTTTACGGCAAGAAGACCTGTTGCCAATGCACCCCATAAACCTGAAATAAAGTGTATACCAAATGCATCTAAACTGTCATCATAACCAAACATCTTTTTAAGACCCACAACACCGAAGAATCCTACTACAGAACCTACCGCACCGATAATCATCGAACCTGCTACATTAACAAAACCTGCTGCCGGAGTAATTGCTACTAAACCTGCAACAATACCTGAAGCCAAACCTAAAAGAGTAGGCTTTTTGTAAATAATCCACTCTAAAACCATCCATGCAATACCTGCTACAGCAGTTGCAACAGTTGTAGTTAAAAGTGCCAAACCTGCAATTGCATTAGCACCAAATGCACTCCCTGCGTTAAATCCATACCAACCAAACCATAATAGAGCAGCGCCAAGGGCTGTTAGCATAACACTCATAGGTTTAACAGCAATTTTTGGATAGTTTGCTCTTTTACCGACTAAAAGAGCTAAAACCAATCCTGCTAAACCTCCATTCATGTGAACAACTGTACCGCCTGCAAAGTCAAGTGCACCTTCATCAAACAAAAATGCGCCTTCTCCGCCCCATACCATGTGAGCAACAGGAGCATAAACTATTAATCCCCAAAGAATTACAATTACAATCCAGGTAGAGAATTTAATTCTCTCAATTACAGAACCGCTTGCGATTGCAACGGTAATTGCGGCAAATGTTCCTTGGAAAGCAACAAATACATAAGTTGGGTAAGTGCCGTTTAAATCTGTCCATTTAATGCCGCTTAACATTACATTTGCAAAACCGCCAAATACCTTTTGCATAGCAGCATTTTCATTTGCTCCAAATGCGATTGAGTAACCTGCAACAATCCAAACAACCATAGCAACAACAAACGCTCCAACAACCATTGCATAAGTGTTTAGAGAGTTTTTGCTTCTAGTCATACCGGCATAAAACAGTGCAAGCCCTGCCGGTGTCATTAATAAAACCAAAGCAGTAGAAATCATCATCCACGCCGTATCGCCCGTATCCAATTTAGGCGCATCGCCCGCAAATGCTAAAGCTGGAAGCATTAACGCCAAAAACATAAGCAGTTTTTTCATATCCCATCCTTAAAAAAGTTTTGATAGTGCAATTGTATATAAAATTTTGATAATTTATTGATTAATTTTTAGGCAGTCATTTGAATTGTGAAGTTTCAATTAGAGAATAATCAAAAAAGCAATTATTAATAAACTAAATTTGATATAGTATTAACAAGCAGTGATAAAATTACAGCATTTTAATTTAATAAACATCAGGAAATTCTTGCGAGACTGAAGTCCCGCCTTCTTAATTATTAATTTTGAAAGATTTTAACTCTCAATAGCCTCTCTGTCAAGTTCACCGCTTTTTAGTTTTGCAAGGTACTCTTTTAACTGCTCTTTAACAGTGCCGTGCAGAATATACAGCCCTAAAATGTTAGGGAAAGCCATTCCCAAAAGAAGCAGGTCGCTAAATTCAAGCATATTGCCAAGGTTTACAATTGTTGCAATTACTATAAATCCGATAAACATTAATCTGTAAACAAGGGTGTATCTTTCGCCAAAGATGTATGTCCAGGCTCTTTCGCCATAATATGACCAGCTAATCATTGTAGAGAATGCAAAAAGGGTTACAGAGATAGAGAGAATATATGGAAACCATGATAAAACAGAGCCAAACGCCACACTTGTTAAAGCTGCCCCTTTATTGGCTTCTATCAGTGCTGCATACTGCCCGTGAGGGTCGTAAACACCTGTAATTATAATTACCAAAGCGGTCATGGTGCAGATTATAATAGTGTCTATAAACGGCTCGTAAAGCGCAACAAAACCTTGGCGAACAGGATATTTAACGCTTGCAGTAGCATGCACAATCGCAGCCGAACCTATACCCGCTTCGCTTGAGAATGCAGCTCTTTTAAAACCTTGAACAATAACGCCGATAATGCCGCCTGCTACTGCAGTAGGGTTAAAAGCTTCAGTAAAAATAAGAGAAAAAGCGTGCGGAATTTTTTCGTAATTGTAAATAAGTATGTACAAAGTTGCGCCAAGGTAAATAATTACCATTGTAGGCACAATCGCTTCTGCGGTTGTTGCTATTCTTTTAATCCCCCCAATAATTACAAATCCGACAATTGTAGCCATTACAAGGCCGTAAACTATAGGGTACTCTTTAATAAAAGGGACAATCTGCTGCATTGCCCCCATAGACTGTCCAACCTGAAAAGCGTTTCCTCCGCCCAAAGAGGCGCCTATTGTAAATATTGCAAAAATTACAGCAAGCGTTTTGCCTAAACCTGCCAGACCTTTTTCTGCAAGCCCGCGTGAAAGATACTCCATAGCGCCCCCCATAATTCTGCCGTCAGGACGCCATACACGGTAGGTTTGAGAAAGGGTAACTTCTGTAAATTTAAGCGTCATTCCCAAAAAGCCGGCAAGTATCATCCAAAAAGTGGCCCCTGGACCCCCTACAGAGACTGCAATAGCAACACCGGCGATATTTCCAAGGCCTACAGTCGCACTTAATGCGGCACTTAAAGATGCAAACGGGGTTACCTCTCCTTTATCCTCTTTTGTTCGGTATTTTCCCATTAAAATCTTTAAAGAGTGTCCAAGCATTCTTAAGTTTACAAAGTTAAACCTTACTGTAAAGAAAATACCTGCCAGAATCAGCCAAACTACTACAAACGGCAGCTGAGCCCCTTTTACAAGGCCAAAGCTCATATCATAAAAGAGGAATGAAGATAAAAATTTATTTATACCTTCAAAAATTTTATTAAATACATCGCCGCCGGTAAAATCTATATTGTAAATATAGATAGACATAATCGCAAAAAAGATTCCTAAAAAAATGGTTGGCAGTCTGTTTCTCATTGTTTCTCCTTATCTTCTTTTTGTGGTGGGTTTACTGTTTCAAGGTATATAAATTTACCGTCTTTAACGGTATCAAAAACAACCGGTTTTATCGCATTGCCGTTTTTATCTATTGTTATTATACCTGTAATACCTCTAAAGTTTTTTAAATCTCTCAAATTGGAATTTATACACTTTTTATTATCAGCGCCTTTGGAGTTGTCGATGCACTTTCTTATGACATAACGGAGAATGTTATAACTGTCCGCTGCTAAAGCTGCCATATAGCTTGGATCTTTGTAGTATTTAAAATTGTAAAGCTTAACAAACTCTTTTGCTTTTTGGCTTTTTGCACTCTCTTTGCTAAAGTGCCCAATTGCTATAAAATCTTTAGCGTTATCTTTTGCCATATCGATAAATTCAGGGTAGTTTGCAGCATCTGTGCCAATAAGAGTTCCCGGAATTTCTGCATTTTTTAACAGGGTTACAATTTTTGCAACTTCAGGATAGTAACCGGTTAAAAAAATTATTTGAGGATTTAAATCTTTTAACTCTTCTATTACATATCCGTAATCTTTCTCTTTAGAATTTACGGTGATATTTTTAAAAATTTTACCCCCGTTTCGGTTGTAGTAACTTTTAAAACCGTTAGAGACCGATCTTGAAAACTCTTCATCTTCAGATGTGATTAAAACCGCAGTTGTTAAATTTTTATCCAGCGCCCATTTGGCAGCTATAAGCCCTTGATAAGGGTCGCTGTAACAGATTCTGGTGGCATATTTTTTATTGAAAGTTACTCTGAAATTTGTAGCTGCCATAGTTATAAACGGGGTTTTTTGCCTGTTTGAAACATTTGCTGTTTCAAGTGCATTGTTAGAGGAAATACCGCCGATAATTGCGGTAACTTCATCTTCTTGAATCATTTTTTTTGCAATATTGCTAGCTTCTATTTTATCGCTTCTATTATCTTTTAAAATGATTTTTATATCGTAATCATAAATTTGCGGGGCATTTTGAAAAGCGATATCCAAACCGTTTTTAGCATCTTTTCCAAACTGTTCTAAACTTCCGCTTAATGGAAGTATAACGCCTATTTTAATCTCTTTTGCCACAATGTGCACCGCTAGCAGTATCACTATAAAAAAAATCTTTTTCACTTAATCTCCCCCTATTTTAAAGCTCAAAGCTTAAAGCATAAAGCTAAAAGCCGAAAGAGAAATGCAACCTGTCATTCCGTGCAGAAAGCAGAAAACGGAAAACTGTAAATATTTTTTATTGCTGTTTTCCGTTCTCTGTTATCTGTTTTCAGAATGAATCCACGGTTTAAATAAAAGCACAAAGCTAAAAGCCTAAAGCCGGTAATGTAGTGCATTTTGTCATTCCGTGCAGAAAGCAGAAAGCAGAAAACGGAAAACTGTAAATATTTTTTATTACCGTTTTCTGTTCTCTGCTATCTGTTTTCCGAATGAATCCACAGGCTTTGCAACCGAATATGTATTGCATTCATTCTCTAATCTATTATCTCTTTTCTCTAAAAGCAGATTCCCTCTTGAGAGTGCGCAAAAACTTAGAAAACAACGGAAATGAGGCTTTCTCACAGAGAGTGCAAGCACAAGAACCTCATCTTGTTATTACCATTTATTGGTAATATTTTTCTCAAAGAGAGTGCAAAGCACAAGTGAGACTAAAGTCTCACCTCCAAGAAATACCAAGTTTTTGCGCAGTCTCGCTTTCTCGGGAATGACAGTTTTATATGAATTAAATATTAATTAAAGCCCCAAAATCTGTTTAAAGATTTTGTTAACTTTGCCGCCATCTGCTCTTGAACCGACTTTTGCCTTTATTGCACCCATAACTTTACCCATATCGCGCATTGAAGTTGCACCGACTTCTTGGGCTGTCTCTTTTACCAAAGCTTCAAGCTCTTCATCGCTTAACGGCTCAGGA
>JALVXO010000258.1:3340-25585 GCA_027022775.1 Campylobacteraceae bacterium | reverse complement strand
GAAATTGGATTTGGATACATTAAATCTAGCACTTGATGCTCTTGCTTGGTACTCATAATCTGCACCGTCTGCCCTTTTTTTATTTCGCCGTCAAACACCCTTACAAGCGCCAAAGCGCCAAGATAGTTATCGAACCAGCTATCATAAATAATAGCTTTTGCCGGGGCGTTTTCGTCTCCTTTGGGGGCAGGAATTCTATCGATTATTGCCTCTATTAACTCTTTTATTCCAACACCGGTTTTTGCAGAAACTAAATTGTGCTCGGTGCAGTCAAGCCCGATAGCATCTTCTATTTCAGTTAAAACCCTGTCTGGGTCGGCACTAGGCAAATCTATTTTGTTAACAACCGGAATTAACTCTAAATCGTTCTCTAAAGCTATATATACATTTGCAATAGTCTGAGCTTCTACGCCTTGGGCGGCATCAACAACCAAAAGAGCTCCTTCGCTTGAAGCCAAAGAGCGGCTAACTTCGTAAGAAAAGTCAACATGGCCTGGAGTATCAATCAGGTTAAGAACATACTCTTGCCCGTCTTTTGTGTAGTTTAACCTAACGCTTTGAGCTTTAATAGTGATGCCGCGCTCTTTTTCGATATCCATAGTATCCATTACCTGTGCGCTCATTTTGCGCTCGCTCACTGCGCCGCACTCTTGAATAATGCGGTCGGCAAGCGTGGATTTGCCATGGTCTATATGGGCAATAATCGAAAAGTTTCTAATATTTGACTGCGGAACTTTTTTAGCCATCAGCCGCCTTATTTAAAGAGCGAATTAACGCTCTCGTTATTGTTTATTCTTCTGATAACTTCCCCAAGCAGTCTTGCTGTGCTTAATACTTTTATTTTATTGGACTGCTGTTTTAGAGGAATTGTGTCAGAAACCACCAGTTCATCTATAGCGCCGTTTTCAATACGCTCAAAAGCCGGACCTGAAAGCACAGGGTGTGTACAGCATGCCATTACAGAAGTTGCGCCGTTCTCTTTAAGCGCTTTTGCCCCTTTTACCATTGTGCCGGCAGTGTCTATCATATCATCGATTAAGATAACATCTTTTCCTTTTACATCGCCGATAATATTCATAACTTCTGCTTCGTTGGCTTTTTGGCGTCTTTTATCTACAATTACCATATCCAAGCCAAGTTTTTGAGCAAAATACCTGGCTCTTGCAACCCCGCCGATATCAGGAGAAGCAACTATAGGGTTTTTAAACTGCTTGCTTTTTATATAATCCAAAAAGAGGTTGGCTCCATAAAGGTTGTCAACCGGAATATTAAAAAATCCCTGAATTTGGGCAGCATGCAAATCGATTGTAACAACCCTTGTAATACCGGCAGCCTCTATCATATCTGCGACAAGTTTAGCCGTAATAGGAACCCTCGGCGCTGCTTTTCTGTCTTGCCTTGCATATCCGTAATATGGAATTACAGCAGTAATAGAGCCGGCAGAAGAGCGTTTAAGCGCATCTACCATAATTAAAAGCTGCATAAGGTTATAGTTAACCGGATTACAGGTTGGCTGAATTATATAAACATCTTTGCCGCGGACAGACTCAGCAATTTGCACATTAATTTCGCCGTCTGAAAATTTAGTAATATTTGCTTTGGATACAGGCACATCCAGATAGTCAGAAATTTTATCTGCAAGCTGACGGTTTGCAGTTCCCGAGAAAATCATATAATGACTCATTTTTACCTTCTTAAGCTGTTTTACAAATAAAATAATACTAAAAAAAATATATTATTTAGCTAATTGTTGTCATATTTACCTAAATCTAAAACTGTCAGTCAGTTTTGGATGCGGCAGTTGGTTAATAAGGTCGGTTATTTTAACAGGTGATTTTAAAAGTTTTCTGTAAATCACATAATTTGCAAGCACTTTTTTGCCATAGTGGTTTGCTTGTTTATTGTCAACAAGCTCTAAACTAATATATGGTTCATACGGTCCAAACCTGAATATCTCTTTTTTGATTAAACGTCTGGTATAACCTATGCCGGCATTATATGCATAAGCAACAAAAAGCGGGTGATATAGGTATTTATTTAAATAATTTAAATGTGTATTTGCAAATTTTAAAGATATTCTGGGATTAAACATATCTTCTAATCTTACACTTTCACCCCTAACTTTAGCTATATGTTTTACTAAAAAAGGCATAAACTGCATCATGCCTACAGCAAAAGAGCTAGAAATCGATGCCGGAATAAAGTGGCTCTCTTGTCTGGCAATTGCCAATAACATCGCCTGGCGATTGATAGAATAGTTTCTTAAAATATCTTTATAAGGAATTGGAAAAAACTGCTCTTTATCTCTGGTTGCTTTATTTAAAATATAATAGTAATATGCAAATGTTTTTGGATTATTGTATTTTTCAGCCAAAGCATATAGGTTGTATTTGCCCGAAAAAATCTTTTTCTTCAGCTTTGCCCAAGCTATAGGATCACTAATATTCAAATCTGTTTTAGCATTGTCGATTTTTCTTGACTTTGGAGCAGGGTAGGGCAAATCAAGAAAATCCAAAGCAATTAATTTATAAAGGTTATAATCGTAACTATTAGCTAGCTTATGCAGATATTTAGTATCTTTTGTTGACATATATATCCAAAAAATCGCTCTGTCTGCATAAAATCTGCTAGGGGCCTTAAAAAGGGCGCTATAGAAAAACCATTTAGCTTTTTTAGGGCTTTGCTGCTTAAGGTTTTTAAACCCAAGTATCATTAAATTATCATAACTTATTTTGTTGTTTATTGCCGGTTTTACATTTAAAAGCGAATTTTGCAAATTGTATAATTTTTCTTTAAAAATTCTATAAATAAACCCATTTATTGTATAATATTTACTAATATTATAGATTGTGTTCTTATCTATATTTTTATTAAGCAGCGCTCTGTTTTCTCTGCCTGCAAGGTTAAAAAAAATCAGCTTATCTTTGCCGTTTAACTTTTGCCACCCTTCAAAAAGAGTTTTGCTTTTTTTGCACTCTTTTAAAAGTTTTTTATATCTTTGCCGGTAAGCAAAATAGGGTTTAAATCTCTTTTTTTTCAAATGCATACCGGTTTTTTTAAAAAAAGCTTTATCGAGTTTTGAATTTATTCTAAAAATCAAGTTAGAAGCTTCGAGCGCTTCAAATTTAGCGGTATCCTCTTTTTTTAAAAAACGCCAAATATAAAAATCTCTCTCTATAGATTTTGGCATTTTTTTTAATTCTGACAAGCTTAAAGCGTTAGCATAGAGAGTAACAGCAATTCCTAAAGCAATTTTTTGTAAAGTTTTCATACCCTTCCCTTTATTCATTTGCCAAAGTTTCCCAGGCTTTGGCAGTTTATGCGTTTTACTTTTTTATTAAATATATAAACTGATTAAAATACTTTTTAAAATATTCAATGCAAAAATTATTACAATTGGCGATAAGTCAATACCGTTAATAACAACAAAAGGCATTTTTTTTCTTACCCATGCAAAAGCAGGTTCTGTTAATTTTCTGATAAATTGCACAATTTGATTGTACGGATCAGGATTGACAAAACTTAAAAGCGCAGCAATAATTACTATCCATATATAAATATCGATAATTGCAGCTGCCATTCCAATTATAGAGTTTACAATTATATGCATTTAACCACCTCCAGCAAATAAGGATTAATATAAGGAAACATTTTTTCTAAATATTCTATATTTTTGTTTCCTAAAACTATTTTAGCCAAATTAACAAGAAGAGTTTTGCCGCTTAAGTCGCATTTTTGTTCTAAATACTCTATAAACTCTTTATAATCTGTTATCATTGGCGCCTGTTTTATTATTTCTGCCAGTTTTTTCATCTCTTCTGTGCACTTTTTGGCAGAAAAGAGAGAAATAATTTTATCGTCCAGCTCTTTTATTGTGCAGCTCTCTTTTGAAAATATTTTTAAGACTTCACCTATATCACTGTCTGCAAAACCGAAAATTTTAGAAAGTTTTTTGCTTTCCATTTTTAAAAGGTGTTCTCTGTTTATTTTGCACATTGCCTCTAAAGAAAAAATCAATTTTTCATTAGCAAGCTTTATAATATCAAAATTTTCAACCGCTTGAGGCAGGTAATAGATTTCATCAAAATTGCGTCCCAAATTTAAAAGATAATTAATAATAGCATCCGGCAGATACCCTTTTTGCAATAACTCTTTAACTTGCGGTGCATTGTTAATATGCTGCAAATGAGCAAATTCTACAGTGTTTGCTCCCAAAAGAGAGTGTATATAAGCTTCTTTAAAACTCTCTTCTAAACTGTCTAATGTTTTAATAACTACCGATACCCCTGTGGTAACAGCATCAACACCATTTGCAAAAATCTGACTTGGATTGCCTTTGCTGTCTATTATTTCAAAATCATCAAAACTTTCAATGCTGATAGTGCCTGTAATAATATCTTTTATCTCTATCTTTTTATCCGGTTTTTTTATTTTAATTGAGTATTTTTCACCGTCTACAGCACGCTTTTTAATCTCTTCTTGGGTTAATTTTAAACAAGTGCATTTTTTGTTTTGACAAAAACAGCTGTAAGCTTTGTTCTCTTTTACTAAATTTGCTGCAAGCTGACGGTAAATATTGATATTTTGGCTCTGGTTTACTGTTTTAGAAGCATCAATGGCAAATTTTTTCAGTAATTCTATATTGTCTGCTTCTACAGTACTATTGCTGCTTTTATTTAAATCTTTTACAACAACAGCAAAAGCTCTATTTTTTTGGCGTGACAATATAAAAGATATTAAGGCCAGTCTTAACTCATTAAGATTTAAATTATTGCCGCCATCAATATATGCAGTAAACATGATTATCCTTCAGAACCAAATAATGGTATTAAAATATATTTGTAATTATACACTAATATTAATTAATAAAAAGAATATGAAAGAAAAAGGAGTTAAAAGCGGAGCAACTTAATCTTTGCTGCTACCACCTGTTACAGTATTTACAACGGCACCGCCTGCAGAACCGGCAACATCTAAAGTAGTCGAGGCCGTTTGTCCCACAAGCTTAATAGGGGCAGTTACAATTTGGGTACAACCTCCTAAAATAAATACCAACAAAAAACTCAAAATCAATAGCCTCATTTTAACCCTTATAATTGGAAATAGCTTTTTCTAAAATTGCTGCCGCCTCTTTTTTGCCTTTGTAACCTGTAACTTTAACCCATTTATTGGGTTCTAAAGTTTTATATGTCTCAAAAAAGTTTTTTATTTTATCCAGTGTGTGCTGCGGTAAATCGTTAATGTCTTGAATCTCTTTGTATGTCGGGTCTATTTTTTCGTGCGGAACTGCAAGCAGTTTTTCATCTATGCCGCTTTCATCTTCCATTAAAAGCACTCCTACCAATCTGGTTTTAATAAAACTGCCAGGTACAAGAGGATATTCGCATAAAACCAAAACATCAGCCGGATCACCATCATCAGAGAGTGTATTTGCTACAAAACCGTAATTTGCAGGATAAAACATTGCAGAAAACATTATCCTATCTACTTCGATTGCACCGCTATCTTTATCCAATTCATATTTAATATTTGAACCATAAGGCACCTCTATAATAACTTTAACTTCATTCGGGCATTTCCCAGGTCCGATTTTACTGATATCCATAACTTCTCTCCAATATTTTTTTAGTGTATTATACTATAGCTATATATTTTTTACCTTATTAATTTTAAGCTGTACCATAAATATAGAACACTAAAAACAAACTCAAAGAAATTGCATGAGCTAGTTTTACAGCAGTTTTGAAGGTTAAACTTCCCTAAAAATTTGAAAACTGACCATATTTATACCAAACTTTTATTCTGCAGCTCTTCTAAAAGTACGGTTGCATAACTGCCGGGAGGCAGGGTGAAATGAAGTATAGCTTTAGAGTTTTTAAACTCTATTTTGCACTCTTTAGGGTAAACCCATGCAGCTCTTCTGGCACCCTTTAGCAGAGTTATACTGTAATCATTAAATTTGCGCTCTATTTTGCCGGCGATTGAAGCCGAAAGTTTAACACTGCGTCCATAAAGCGCGCCTGTCGGAAAAAACTTTTTCTCTGCAAAATGCTTTGAAAAAACGGTAATATCTTTTACATATTTAAACTCTTTTTTTCCTTTTTTATAAAAAAAGCCCAAATCTCCGGGTAAAAGCTTAAAAACTGTTTCGCTTTTCTTAAGAGTTTCAAGCAGGGCAGGGGAGAGCTCTTTTAATATCCCGCTGCTTTTTCCTTCTAAATTTTTAGAAATTTGCAACCGCTCCTCTAGCCAGTTGTTAAAAAGCTTTGCCTGGTAAGCGCCTACTAAAATTTTGCTCTTTTGGTTTTTTGCCCCTCTGCCTATATCTGAAATTTTCTTGCCTTTGGCTGTAGCATCATCTAAAACACCGAAACGCTGATATCCAAAAAAGTTTGCAAAGCCGTTTTTCTCTATGTTTTTAAAAGCTTTTTCTATTTTTAAACATTCGCTCTTATCGACACTATTTAATACTATTTCAAAGCTGTTGCTTTTTAACTCTCCGATTTTAATGCGGTTTGCAACCAGACCAACCTCTTTAATAGAAACTTTGGGACTATTTTTAAACCTTGACAGATTTACCCATTTTGGCACTGTAAGATATTGAATAGTTTTTGCATGCTTATCTTTTAAGCCGGCATACGATATATCTTTTTCTTTTATTTTAAAAACCTGCGCTAAATATTCGATTAATTCAATAGTTGATATACCGCTCTTTTTTACCTCTAGCAGTTTATAGCCACCCCGCTTTTGCAGCTTAAAGTTGCTATTTTCTACAACTTTAAATGTTTCTGGGCTCTGCTTAAAACTGAATTTGCATTTAATATTGTTGCTTAAATATGTTCTCATTATTTCGCTTTATGTCTTTTATATCCCCGCTTTTGACGGTTGTAGCAGTTGTCGCAAATCATAAACCTGTATGTTAAATCGAGCTCTTTGCCGCAAATTTTGCACTCTTTTGTAAAGTTTGCCTCTTTTAATGAGCGCTCAATATAACTGTTTAATCTGTCCCGCACTTTTTTGGCTGTCTCGGTGTCTGGGAATTTATCCGGAAATTTGAAACTAAGCCAAAGATAGAGAGAAACCTCTTTTACTCTGTCTTCTGCATTTAAAAGCGCATTATAGCTTATAGCCCGCTTTGGCAAATTTTTTAATTCATAAAACGGAATTGTTTTATTCTCTTCCAGCAGTTTTAAAATTTTATGGAACACCTTTTCCAGATATGGTGAAGCGATAGAGACAGGCGCACACGCCAAATGGTATTTTGAAATTAAATCAAGGTTATACTCATCAACTATAGTAGCTAATTCCATCATAGAATCTATGTTTGCTGCCACAAACGGTCCTTCAAATTCCATATTTTGAGCAAAAAAGTTTAAAATTTCAAAAAGGTTTTCTGTTTGCAGTATTTCACTGATTAATTTAACATGTTCCAGAGATGCCATCACAGAAATAGGCAGTTCAATGTCTTCTAATTTTTTGTTAAATTTCTCTTTGATTGTGGTTAGAGTAGGGTAGTCAAGCGCTCCTACATAACCGTTTTCATGCAGCCCGAATCTGCCAGCACGCCCGGAAATTTGCAAAATTTCTGAAGTTGTCAGCTCTCTGCGGTGAAGCCCGTCAAACTTATTGTCTCTTGCGAACAAAATAGTTTTTATAGGAAGGTTAAGCCCCATTGCTATAGCATCTGTAGCAATTAAAATTTCACTCTCTCCCTCTCTGAAACGGCGCGCCTCTTCGCGTCTGACTTCCGGAGAGAGATTGCCGTAAACAACCGAAATATTAAAATTAGGAGAGAGTTTATGCTTAAGGGCTAAAACCTCTTTTCTTGAAAATGTCACTATTGCACTATGAGGCTCAATGTCTTCAATTTTAGTCGGTTTATTTTGAACAATTAAAGGATTTTTTCTCTCAAATTCAACAACTTTTAAAGGCTCTTCTAGATAAGAGGCAAGCTCTTTTACCACTTTTAAAGCATCTTTTGAGCCGGTTAAAATAATCTTTTTAGCAGGCGCTCCAATCAGGGCATTTGCCCATGCCCAGCCGCGGTCTCTGTCTGCAATCATTTGAATTTCGTCAATTACGCAAACATCCACCTCTATATCGGGGTTTAGCATCTCTATTGTAGAGCTTACATGGGTGGATTCTTCATCGATTATCTCCTCTTCACCGGTAATTAGCGAACAGTTTACTCCGCTTCTGTTTAAATCCTCATACCCTTCCAGCGCCAAAAGCCGCAAAGGGGCTAAATATAGGCCGCTATCTGCCTTTTTTAACTCTTGAAGCGCTGTATAGGTTTTTCCGCTGTTTGTTGGGCCGACATTAAAAACTATTTCACGCTTTAACGACCTGGCTAGAGGAAAAAGGAGTTTAAAATCCCTAATTGTTTTTGCAAGCAGCTCCTGGCGCTTTCGTTTCTCTTTTTCCTCTTTAATATCTTCGTTAAAATGGTATATAACTCTTCTTGCAACTTTATTTTTAAGTTTTAAAGCCCTATTGTTCTGAATTATAGGAGCAATAAATTTTATAATATAATCTTGAAAATACTCCTCATCAAGCTCCAAAGGCTTTGCACTCTCTTTTAGTTTCTCTAGCAGTTCGCTTATATAAATATCAAACTCTAAAAGAGTCTTTTTATTCAACTCCTCTATATCTTCAATAATATTATTTATATTATTTGTCCAAATTGAACCATATAAAACAGGCTTTTCATAATTTATGACTATTTCATAATCTAAAGTTATGCCAAAAAGCGAAGTGCTGAAACTTTTGGATATTAGGAAATTTAGCCTGTTATGGGAAACAGAGAGCTTTTTATCCAGCTTTTTTACAATTTTTTTGACGATTTTAGAGGGAATAGGGCATCGATAAAGGTTTTTAACCGGTTCTTTAAGAGCTTTAAAAATATCTATAATTAAATCGCTGTTTAAATACTCTACTGCTTTAATCTCTTTTAAAAACTGCTGTAACTCTTGCTCTTTCTCTTTTGCTGCTTTCTCTTTAATACCATTAAGATAATCCAATGCCTGGTTAAACTCTAAATTTATCAGGCTGTTTAACGGAATATCCAGTTTTTTACCGGCTATCAAGTTGATTTCTAGTGTTTCATTATCTATTTCAAAACCAACGCAGTGAATAAACTCTATCTCATTATTGCCGCTAAATTCAATATTTAACTCTTTTGAATATTTATCCAAAATATCGCGCATTCTAATGTAAGAGAGTTTTTTAAGCACTTTTTCTTTTGTAATTTTAGAAGCTTTTTTATCCATAAACAGGGATAAAATCTGTTCATCTTCTTGAGGTGTAGTCTCTATATCGTCTAAAAATGAGAGTATTAATTCAACTTTATCTCTTTTTTGGCTCTTTTTAAGTTTAAATCTCTCTTCTAAAAAGTCAACAATCGCTTTTCTTAAAGAGTGGTCGCTTTCACTCCATACCCTTCGTATATATTTTATAATATCAACCTTGCTCAAATTGCCGCTGTATCCCCCTATAAGCATCACTAATCCATATAGGGTATCATCATCCAAATTCTCTACTGCACTGTCAAAAGGCTGATTATTAAATAACGATTTTATCTTATTATTTAGCTTTATTAAATGCTTTCTTTTCTTCTTTGCCATATATATACTTTTTTATATAACTATAACATATTTTGGTTTAAGAAGAGAAAGAGGGGGATTAGTGATTAGTGATTGGCGATTGGTTGTGCAGGTAGGGGAGGGCGGTTATATAAGTTTAACCCAAATTATGCATTAGAATTAGCAAAGATTTAGGTTTAAAGCATAAAGCTCAAAGCAGAGAGCCAAAAAGATATACAACAGTTACTCCCAGATTGACCAAAAATCCACAGATACCGTAGCCAGAAAAGAAATGCAAATTGGTTGACTGGTTAACTGATTACTAGTATATTAGGGAAAATTTAATACTTAGGGGCTCGGGTGTGGGCTATGAGACTGAGAAATTTAGACTTTTTGTCATTCTGAGCGAAGCGAAGAATCTAATTTGCGCCGATATTATCAAGATTCTTCGCTACGATCAGACTCTATGCAAGCTTGCATAAACACAGCGCCATGCAAACCTGCGAAAGCAAAACGGTTTGCTTTCACTTAAAGGTTCTTTCGTTTGCTCTTTTTAATAAATTTTTTTGCGGTTCACAAAGCGAAAAATAAAACTTGCTCGAGTGAAATTAATAATTTTTCAGAGGGTTCAATTATCAATTACAACAAACTTTCTTCCCATATTAATCAATAACAAAATAATTGGTTTTTCATATTTGGTTAACATAATATATATTATCTCTAAAAATAATATAAGCAGCCGTTTAATTATCTTTTGCCTTATTTCACCTGAGTTTAATACTTGGGTATTTTATCAGTGCAAACCTTACTTTATAAAAAAAATAAAGCTTTTAGATAAACCTATGTTTTCATCAATAATAAAAAATACAGGTTAAACCCAATTATTTGCATCTTATTAGCAATATAGTAGCCGAGGCTGAAGTAAAATTTTAGTCCGTTTTGACGCTTTGGCTTCAGTCATTTAAAGATAAAAACTTACTTTGTTGTTAATATGATGAATTTATTACTTTTTTTATCCTATAAAAAACAAACAAAACAACACATTCTCATTAACAGTTTAAACATTTTTTTATAATAAATTGTCTATAATGAACAATATATTTTCAAAGGGTTTCAAAATGTATAGCGCTAAAGAGTTAATTGGCAGAATGAGAAAAATTGCCGGATTAGATAGCAATATAGAGTTAGCTAGGTATTTTAAAGTGAGCTATAATACATTAAATACATGGCTTAAACGCAACAAATTACCGCAAGAGGTTATTTTGGAATTTGCAAAGAAAAACGGCTGCTCCTTAGATTACCTTATATTTAACAAAGTAAACAGTATCTCATCAATTAAAAACAAAGAAGAGCCAAAAATCACGGAATTTCCCTACTTTGGTGAATATGAACCATTAAAAATCGGTTTAAACTCCGTAATTAAACTGGACACTGATAAAATTTTTTCCGGAGGGTATTACTTGTGCGAAATAGACAATATTATTTTTATTGCACAAGCTAAGTTTGACCCGTTTAACAAAACGGTACTGCTTAAAAACAGCACATTTGAAAAAAAAATTACCATGGAAAAGTTTAATACAATAAAAAAAGGACTTATTGTTTCGGTAAAAAACAATAATTTATAAACTGCGTATATAATCGCCCTACCCTTACTTTTTGACAAAAATAATGCTTATTTTTTTATAAAAGCCGAAAACTAAAAAGCTGCAGATTTTTGGCGAAATAACATTAAAATATGCTCATGTTAAATTTTTTAATAAACTGAAAAATTCTAAAGTGCCGAAAAGAAGGATATTTAAAGAGTTGTTTAAGAACAAATGTTCATAATGTAAAAAATATAATTTTTTACTAAATGAACAATCGTTCTACTAAATATATAATATTGTGAACAGATGTTCTTATAAAAATTATATAAATTTCTTGACAAATGAACGAATGTTCTGTATAATTCATTTTAGAATTTTTTGTATGCTGGAAGGGTTTTTCATGAGCAAAACTGCAGGAACAAAGAAAAAAATTTATGAAGCTGCATTAAGGCTTTTTGCGCTCAAGGGGTATAAGGCTACTACTATGAGAGAAATTGGCAAAGAGGTTGGTATTAGGCAGAGTGCAATATATAACCATTTTAAAAATAAAGAGGCTATTTTGGATGAAATTATAGACAATTTAGCAAAAAGCAATCTGATAAATATTTTTGAAGACAAAGAACCTAAAGAGATTTACAAAAAAGGTAAAGCGCTGCTTAAACAGATTTCAAATATGTTTAAATTAATAAGCTACAATACTGAAACAGACACTCTGTTTCGCTTTATGATGCAAGAACTGTTTAATAATGAAAGGTTACGGGTATTTTACAATGAAGAGTTTTATCAAAAAAATGTAAAAAAGCTCTCTGTGGTCTTTTTTTTGATGATGCAAGATGAGATGATAGAAGCAACAGATCCGCTGCTGTTAGCTAATGAATTTTTTGCCCCGCTATTTTTCTATCAGCTTCAGATAGTGCGCTTAAAAGCGGATAATAAATCTACAGCAGCAGCAGCTACGCTTTTTGAAAAACATACAGACTTTTTTTGGGATAAAATAAGAATAAAAGAGAAAAACAGTACCCTTTTTTAATGTTGTCCATTTTAGACAATATTAAAAGTTAAGAGCTGAGAGCTCATGGCTTAGAGCTAATTGTGCGGCTACACCGCGTTTTAGAATTGCGGCTTTGCCCTAAGCCCTTATCTCTTGGCTTATAACTTCTTAACAAAGATTTTCGCTTCGCTCAGAATAGGGATTAAGGGTAAAATTTCAGACTTTTTGCATAGTTTCGCTTTTGCAGGAATGACAAACCTCCTCAATCCTCAATCCTCATTTCTCATTTTCTACCACCTCTTTTATCAAACCGGCTTCGAAAAGGAATATGGAGGGTTTGTATTCGACTTTTCTAATTTTATCATATTTAGCAAATGAAAGATAGAGCCTCTCCTGGGCTCTTGTGACTGCTACATAAAAAAGCCTGCGTTCCTCTTCCAATCCGCCGTTTTTACTCATCAGTTTGCGGTTTGGAAAGCGGTTATCAGCCAAATCTACAATATATACATCTTTAAACTCCAACCCCTTTGAGGCGTGCACTGTTAAAAGGTTAACCCCCTCCCCTTCACTCAATTCACCGCCTCCTAAAATCATTGCATTTAAAAATCTTGCAATTTCTCTGTAAGGTTTTGCCAACTCTATTAAAAGTTTGGCTTTATACTCTATTCTCTTTTTTGCTTCATCTTTTTTTTCGGAATCAATCTCCCCGGTTTTAAGCTTTGCACGCTGGGTTGAGAGCATTTGGGCAATATCTTTAAAAAGTTCAGATTTGGCAATTCTTTCTATAATATAGCTGGCGCTGGAGTTTGGATTTAGCTCTTTTAATAAATTGTAAAATTTTTCAAAAAACTGCAAAGCCTCTTTTTCGATTCTTGAAATTTTTACAACCGGATGGTTTAATATCTCTTTGCTAAACCCCATAAATGCAAAACGGCTTGCTGCCCCTATTTCGCTGCTTTCATCAAAAAGCCCTAACTGCCTGTTTGATTTGCTGTTTAATTTAGGCAAATCCCTCACTGCAGGGTTTAAAACCCCTTTTATCAAATTGCCCTCTCCAAAATGGGTAAGCGAAGTAAAAATATCTTTAGCAAGCGAAGCGCCTACATTTTTTGCATATTCGAAAATATTGATAAACGCCATTAAATCTTTAGGGTTTACAATTATCGCCACTATATCCAGAATAAACCTGACCTCTTTTGCATCAAAAAAACTTGTGCCCCCTTTTCTTCTGCATGGGATATTTAGCTCCCTTAAACTGGCTTCAATACCGTCTGCACTTGAATTGTTACGGAAAATTACCGCAATATCTTCATACGAAGTTAAACTCTGTTTTATCAGTTTGGCAATCCCCTGATACTGTTCAAAAAGGGTATCGTAAACCAGCAGTTTTGGAGGAATTGACTCCCCTGCCCTGCCCACTTTTAACTCTTTTGGATAAATACGCTCATTTTTTGCAATAACCCTGTTGGCAAGTTTTAAAATCGGTTCGCTAGAGCGGTAATTAACCGATAAAGAGTAAACTTTGGCATTTGGGTATCTTTGGGCAAATGTGGAAATATTTTCTATTTTAGCCCCATTAAATGCATATATACTTTGGTCATAATCGCCGACACAAAAAAGAGATTTAGGCTTAAGCGTATTTATAAGCTCCTCTTGGAGCGCATTTGTATCTTGATACTCATCGACTAAAACTTCATCAAAAACAATCGGCTCTTTTTTAATACTCTCTATTGCCAAAAGCAGTAAATCGTTAAAAGAGACAAAGCCAAATTCTCTTTTTGTATCTTCAAACTCATCGATAATATCCTGGTAGATATCAAGCAAAGATATGTGCTCTTTATACCTCTCTTCCATCCAAGAGCCAAAATTTCCCAGTGAAGAGTTTTGGTAAAGCGAATAGAGTTCATAAAGATAAGTAGCAGAAAACGGTTTTGTCTCCAGATTCAAGCGGTGAAACTGGCGTTTATCGTAAACAGTTCTAAAAAGGGTTTTAAGCTCGCCGGGCTGTTTTAATGTAATTTTAGGATTTCGCTGTTTAAGCCATCTGTAAGAAACCGCATGAAAAGTGCCCGCCTCTATTTTATCAATTACATTAGAATCGAAATATCTTTTTAGCCTGGCTACCATTTCTGCGGCAGCTTTGTTTGTAAAGGTTAAAAGCAGAATTTTTTCGGGCAAAACCCCGCTTTTTAACAGATGGGCAATCCGCCCTACAATCGTAGAGGTTTTGCCTGTTCCTGCACTGGCTATAATAAGATTGTTTCCAAACGGGGCGGTTGCAGCTTCAAGCTGCTGGGGGTTTAACTGGCTTGTTGGCATTAAGAGTTTTTGCCGATTATATAGTAAGTGTTTTTATTTTCTACTTTTTGAAGGTTTACTTTATATTTATGCGCCCAAGAGTTGATAATATCTTCAAACTCTTTTATTTCAGACTCATTGCTTGAGTTGCTTTTTAATTTTAAATAATTGTTAGAGTTAGACATTGCAACAAAAGCGTCAACCGGTTTTAATTCGTCATTTAAAGAGAAAAGATGCTTTGCAAAATCAAAAAAGCCGTTTGTATTTGCAACTATGTTTTCTAACTGTTTTTTTGTTGCATCATTTACATTGTAATTTAACTGGATTAAGATGTTTTCAATATCTGGTTTAATACTCATAACATTCCTTTTATTTTTTTTTGACATTCTATCAAAAAAAAGCTAGCCAAAAGCTTAATATGTCAAAATGAAATATATCGAATAAATGGTATATATTAGTTAATATTAAAAATATTAGGTTTTAACTGTTTTGATAATATCGAAACGTTTTAGTTTTTAAAAAAATTTAATATGCTTTTATATTTTGAAAAAGCAAGCAAATTGTAGAATACCATTGTTATATCTTAAATATCCATTTGTTAAATCGGTATAATATTTCAAAAAATCACTTCAATCTTGCTAACAGCACTTTATAATGTTTTAAGTTTTGAAAAGCCTTTTCGTACCGCCAACGCAGTACAAACTCTATAATTTCATTTTTAAACTCTTTGTTTAAAGTTTCTGCTTTTCCAAAATAACCCAAAGAGATATTTTTTGCTTTCTTTTTGCCATTTTTATCGGGTTCATAAGTAATAGCTATTATTTGTACATATTTACCTTCTCTGATTTCTCCAAAATCCTCTTCTTTTAATCCTATTCCGCTTATATTCATTGCTTTATATACAAAAATTTTATCTATCTCCGGGGCTTTTTTGGAAATTTCAAGCTTTTCGTATAATTCTAACATTCTAACTAAATTTTTTAATCTTACCGGGTCCGACTTTTTATTAATCTCTATCTCTTTTTGTAATTCTGGCGGTATTTTGCTTAAAAGTTCTGATGTAGTTGAAGAGACAACAGAATCTTTTGTTATTGCGGTAACATCAATTGTAAAGAGATTTTCCCTAGAGTTTTTCTGCTCCAGTTTCTTTTTTAATTTTTCATTAATGCTTCGCAGCTTTTCAACACTGACACCCATAATCCCTCCCCGGATAAAGCCCGCGTTTTTTAAAAAAAACCGGTTTAATATTAAAAAGTAATATCCTTTTAACACAATAGCAAAATTTTTATTAAATATATCTAAAAATATCAAAAATTTCATTACTTAATATAAAAATAATATTTATTAATGTGTCTATTTGCTGTTTTTGTGTCAAAAAACAGATAGCAGTTTGACTTAAAAACTGTTATATTTTATATCAATTTGATACAATGTCAAAGCTATTAAATATATTAGGAATTGAATAATGGATTATTTAGAGATAGAAGGCGGATATAGATTAAATGGTGAAGTGACTATTAGCGGTGCAAAAAATGCGGCTTTACCCATAATTGCTGCAACAATTTTAAGCGATAAAGCAGTTGTATTAAAAAATTTACCAAATGTTGTAGATATCAGGACGCTTCTTAAGCTTCTTGCAATGCTTGGCGCTAAAGTGGAACATAGCGATACCGAAGCCAAAATTGACTGCTCAAGCATTACTTCTACAAAAGCGGTATATGAAATTGTTGCTCAAATGAGAGCTTCTATATTGGTTCTAGGACCGCTTCTTGGGCGGTTTAAGCATTGCGAAGTGAGTCTTCCTGGCGGCTGTGCAATCGGGCAGAGACCTATAGATTTGCACATTAAAGCTGTTGAAGCGCTTGGTGCAGAGGTTTCCCTAGAACACGGGTATGTGGTGGCAAAAGCAAAAAACGGCCTTAAAGGAAATAAAATTATTTTCGACAAAATTACTGTAGGCGGCACAGAAAATGCGGTAATGGCTGCTGCTATGGCAGAAGGTGTCACAGAGATAGTTAATGCAGCAAAAGAGCCTGAAGTCGTGCAGCTTTGCGAAATGCTGGATATGGGCGGTGCAAAAATAGAAGGCATAGGAAGCAGCCGTTTAAAAATTCATGGAACCAACGGCAAGCCTTTGGAGTTTAAAGAGCCTATAGAGATTATCCCAGACAGAATAGAAGCCGGAACCTACCTCTGCGTAGGAGCAATAACAAAATCTGAAATCACATTAAAAAATGTGAATACAGAACACATTCAAACCTCTATTGAAAAGCTTGAATCTATGGGATGCAGTTTTAATATTAAAAAAGATGAAATTACAATTTTCCCTGCCAAAGAGTTAGAGAGTGTGAATATAGTAACTGCAGAATATCCGGGATTCCCTACAGATATGCAGGCGCAATTTATGGCGGTTGCAACTTTGGCAAACAAAGAGAGTTTAATAGAAGAAAGACTCTTTGAAAACCGTTTTATGCATGTAAGCGAATTGAACCGCCTTGGCGCAGATATATGGCTAAAAGGAAACGTAGCTGCTGTTCGGCCTGTTAAAGAGCTGATAGGCGCAGAGGTTATGGCTACCGATTTAAGGGCAAGTTCTGCTTTGGTTATTGCTGCTCTTGCAGCTAAAGGTGTTACAAAAATCAGAAGAATTTATCATCTTGACAGAGGTTATGACAGGCTGGAAGAGAAGCTTTCTAAAATTGGAGCAAAAGTGGTCAGAAAGAAATCTTAAAATAATTGCAGGCTTCCTGTTGGATTAAAATCCCCTGCCCTTTTGCGGCATCTGCTGATTTGTGAGTTATATTTATATTTTTTAGATATAATCCCATTTAAAAATCACTATACAGGAAAAGCAAGTGAGAACACACTATTGTGCAGAAATTAATGAAGATTTGATTGGGCAAGAGGTTACGGTTGCCGGATGGGTGGCAAGCCGCAGAGACCACGGAGGTGTTATTTTTATCGATTTAAGAGACAATGACGAAGTGGTTCAGCTTGTTTGCGACCCAGCAGACAGCAAAGAGGCGCACGCTGTTGCAGACGAAGTGAGAGACCAGTATGTTTTAATTGCAACCGGCAAAGTAAGAGCCAGGGGCGAAGGACTGGAAAACCCAAAACTTAAAACCGGAAAGGTTGAGATTGTTGTTGACAAATTAACTATAGAAAACCGCTCTTTGCCGATGCCGTTTGATTTAGACGACCCAAAGGTTAACGAAGAGATAAGGTTAAAATATAGATTCTTAGATTTAAGAACCCAAAGAATGCATAATATCTTTAAGCTACGCTCTAAAGCGGCAATTGCGGCAAGAAACTCTTTGGCAAGTCAAGGCTTTTTAGAGGTAGAAACGCCGGTTTTAACAAAAAGCACGCCAGAAGGTGCAAGAGATTATCTTGTGCCAAGCCGCGTATTTCCAGGCGAATTTTTTGCGCTTCCGCAGTCGCCGCAGCTGTTTAAACAGCTTTTAATGGTTTCTGGATTTGACAGATACTTCCAGATTGCAAAATGTTTTAGAGATGAAGATTTAAGAGCCGACAGACAGCCGGAATTTACCCAGATAGATGTAGAGATGAGCTTTTGCACTCAAGATGATGTTATTGAAGTTGCAGAGACTTTAATCAGAGATATTTTTAACGCTTGCGGCATGGGCGATAAAGTTCCTGAAAAATTTGAAAGAATCTCTTACGAAGAGGCAATGGAGAAATACGGAACAGACAAGCCCGATTTGCGTTTTGATATGCCTATGATCGATGTCATTGATATTTTTGCAAACTCAACCAATCCAATTTTCAGTGAAATTGCAAAAGATACTAAGAAAAACAGAATTAAAGCACTAAAGGTTCCAAACGGCGACAATATTTTCAGCAAGCGCCAAATGAAAGGGTTCGAAGATTATGTCAGAAAATTTGGCGCTCAAGGTTTGGGTTACTTCCAATATAAAGAAGAGGGATTAAAAGGTCCTTTAACCAAATTTTTTGACGATGGCAATTTACAAGAGATTATCGACAGATGCGACTTGAAAGTAGGCGATGTTGTTTTCTTCGGCGCAGGCGATAAAAAGGTTGTATTGGATTATATGGGGAGATTTAGGCTGTACCTGGCTGAATTAATGGATATAATCGATAAAGATACATACCGCTTTGTATGGGTTGTAGATTTCCCTATGTTTGAGGTTGAAGATGGCAAAGTTAAAGCTCTTCACCATCCATTTACTATGCCAAAACTAAAAAACGGCAAGCTGGAGTTTGAAGATATAGAAGATATTAAATCTATAGCTTATGATATTGTGCTAAACGGCACAGAGCTTGGCGGCGGTTCTATCCGTATCCATAAAGAGGAGATTCAAGAGCAGATTTTTGAACTTTTAGGCATAGGAAAAGAGGAAGCCGAAGAGAAGTTTGGCTTCTTATTAGAAGCTCTTAAATTCGGCGCTCCACCGCACGGGGGATTTGCGCTTGGATTTGACAGGCTGATAATGCTGCTTGCAAAAACAGACAGTATTAGAGATGTTATTGCATTCCCTAAAACTCAAAGAAGCCAGTGTCTGCTTACACAAGCGCCGTCAGACATTGAAGGGGAGCAGTTAAAAGAGCTTGGTTTGAGAGTCAGAAGAAACATAAACAGTTAAGGAGAAGATTGTGAAAAAGTTATTTTTAATTATCGGAGCGCCAGGAAGCGGTAAAACCACAGATGCAAGCATAATTGCAGAGAGAAACAGCGATAAAATCAACCACTACTCTACAGGCGATATGTTAAGAGCAGAAGTTGCAAGCGGCAGCGAACTTGGCAAAGAGATAGACAGCTACATCTCAAAAGGCGCGCTTGTGCCGTTGCAAATTGTTTTAAACACAATTATCAATGCTATTAAAAACAGCGATAAAGATGTTGTAATTATCGACGGCTTCCCAAGAAGTGTTGAGCAAATGGTAGAATTTGACAAACTGCTGCAAAACGAAGATGAGATTAAGCTTCTATCGGTAATAGAAGCAAGAGTTAGCGAAGATGTTGCAAAACAAAGAATTCTTGGCAGAGCTGCAGAAGCAGCGCCTGGCGAGCAAAGAAGCGACGACAATGAAGAGGTTTTCTATAACAGAATGAAAATTTATAATGAACCTCTTGCAGAAATTCAAAAATTTTATACCGAAAAAAATCTGCTAAAAGTTATAGATGCAGAACGCGAACTTGAACCGATAGTTGCCGAAATGGAAGCATTTGTAAAAGAGATGGCGGGAATTTAATACGGTTTTGCCTTATAAAGTATAAATATTATTTACTCAATCGCAACGGCGCACTCTTTTTTGCCGTTGAATTCAAAGCAGATTTTATCTTTTTTATAATCTATCTCATTGTCTGTTTTTATCAAGGTTACGCTTTTGGGTTCGATTATTTGTTCTTTGTATTTATCACTTCCAAGCAGTTTTACGGGGTAATTGCTTGTGTTTAGTATCCAAAAATCGGTGTAATCTAAATCTTTTTCTTTATGCTCTTTTACGCCGTCTTTGTGTGATGTGGCAACGCCTTCTAGCAGAAAAATATCGTGATAGTAACTGTCTTCTGCATCTTCAGGGACAAGTTCGCCGTATTGGTTTCTTGAAACATAAGCTACAATATCAAGATGATCTTTTGTTTTTTTATTAATAAGTGAATATAGCCTCTTTTTATCTTTTATTTTTTCTATTCCTTTAAAACTGAAATATGCATCTATATGCCCTTTTAATATCTTATTTTCCAATCTTTCAAACTGCTCATACTCATATTCGGTTTTTTTGTGGTTGATATACTGCTCCAGGGAGTTAGCAAGCTGTTTTGATTTTTTAGAAACCTTTTTATTAAATATCGGGTCGATATATTTTCGGTTAATTACTCTAAAACGCCAAACCAGGCTGTTTAACTTTTCTCCAATCCAATTTATTGCTTTTACTATCGGATTATCCCTGCCAAGCCACTCTTCTAGTTTATTTAAAAAATAGCTTAACGCAAATACTTCCAAAACAGGGGTAATCCACGAATCGAATATAAATCCTGATATTTTACTAATTACTAGCAGCACGCTTTTGCTCAAACCTATTACAAAAACTTTAAGCTCGGTAAATAGCAGCAAATTATCAAGGTAACCGCTGATATAGATAAGCCAAAGGGAAGCGCCTATACCAATAAATGGTACTAAAAAATTTTTAAATTTACGCCTGAAATTTAAGTTTCTGTAGTATTTAACCATTCCTTTAATCGGTTCGATTAAATACTTTACTATATTTTCTCTTAACCATTTTGCAAACACATTATCTAAAAACCACCGTTTTATCAATAAAATGACCGCTTGTAAAAAGGTTAAGCTTTTTAAAAAAGTAATGATTTTAAGTTTAGAGACACTCACAAATGAAAGCAGCGCCGTTTTAAATAAAATCGCCACCGCCACCATATACCCTAGCAAAAAATCATAAGCTTTAGGATAAAAATGAGAAACAGCAACCCCGACAACAGTAGAAACAAAAACAACAATAGCTGCCTTGTATCGTCTTCTCATTCTGTCCTTTCGTTTATTGTGTGAGTGTGGGATGCGAGTATAAGTTTTTAATTTATACAACAGCCAACTTGCAACTCTCACTGTCACTATCAACTGTCACTGTCACTAACCACTATCACTGTCACTGTCACTATCACTAATCGCTATCACTATCACTATCACTATCACAATCCACTATCACTAACCTCTCCCCAACTTCCTCGCCCACTTCAAAAAGAGCCTGTCGGGATTTATCCTGCTGTCAACTTCGCGCCCTTGGAAAATCAGCGCTTTAAGCTGCTGTGCAAGCATTGGGGAAAAGACAAAGCCTCTGCCCCCTACTCCATTTATTACATACAAATTGTCAATGTATTTTATCGGGGCTTTTTTGTATCCGCGCTTAATTTGCGGGTAAGTCTGCAGCATAAACTCGGCATCTATTACTTTTCCTGCCAGCGGGAAGTAATCGTGACTTCCGCTTCGCATTCCGCAAAAAGTCTCTTTAAGGCGCAAATTTAAAATTTCGGCAAATTCGGACGCTTTCTCTATAAGCTGTTTCAGCGGTTCTCCGTCGCAAATTTGGCACGCCTCGATTGCGCTTTTTGCCTTAACATGGCTTGCACCGATTTTAATAATGCCATCTTTATTTCTAGAAACCGAAACGGTTTTATGCATACAAACCTTTATATCAGCATCGCTGTAAAAATCGCCCCTGCTTCCCCAGACATGGCGGATTCCCATATATTTTAAAAACTCATGCCCCTCGTGCCCGGTTGCCAGCGCAACCCTTTTTGCAAAAATTTCACCGCTGCTAGAGTGTAAAACCCAAACCCCCTGCTCTTGCTTTAACTCTTTCACTTCAAACTGCCTAAATTCTACATCTTTTATTAATGCCTTGCAAAGCCCCTGTGCGTCGCACACTCCGCCATCTTGAAAATAAAGCCCTACTCTTTCATTTTTAATGCCAAACTCTTTTAATTCACTCTCATTCAACAGCTTGCCGCCTACAAGTTCGTGATATAAGGTAAAATTTTCTTCATCTTTTTCATCTTTTGGCAGCCGCACAATTCCGCTTTTATCGAAATATTTGGGAAAATTTTCAGTGTAAAATTTAGAAGCAATCTCAAAAGCCAAATTGGTAAGTTTAAGCAGTTCTCCGCCCTTGCCTAGCTTTGGCGAAATAAAAGCCCCAGCAGCCCCGCTTCCGCCGGTTGCAGGCTCAGAAGCCCTATCTAGCAATATAACATTTTTATCTCTGCAAAAGTGCGCCAGCGTGCACCCCGCAACGC
>JALVXO010000258.1:0-3330 GCA_027022775.1 Campylobacteraceae bacterium | reverse complement strand
AATTAAACGCTAACCTCTTTAATATCTGCAATATCTCTAAACGCTTTATAAATCTGCCCGATTGTGTGCTGTCTATTTTGCTTTAATTTCTCATCTTCTGCATTTACAAGCACATTATCGAAGTAACTGTCTAAAATCGGCTTTAAGCCAAATAGCGCTTTTAATTTCTCCAAATAAGAGCCGTATTCTCTGCCTGCCGCCTCTTTAAATGCGCTGTAAAGCTCACTCTCTTGCTCTTTTTCAAAAAGGGCTTCGTTTACACTTAAATCTCCGTCTAAATCCAAATCTTTAGAGATATTTGCCACCCGCTTGAATGTTGTAAATATCTCTTTTGCCTCTTTACTTTGCACAATTGTATTTAGCGCATCAATCTTTTTAAATATTCTGTTTATATCGGTTTCGCCAGAAGCCAAAACAGCGGTTACAACAGATGGATTTACTTTAGAAATTTTATAAATTCTCTCGAAGATAAACTCTTTTAATTTTCCAGTATCAAACTGTTGGTAAATTGGGGTTAAGTTTTCAAAAATTTTGTTTAAATCAAAATCCAAATCGAACTCTAGCACAATTTTGATAATCCCGTTAACCGCACGGCGAAGCGCAAACGGGTCTTTTGAACCGGTAGGAATTTTACCCACGCTAAAGAGCCCCAAAAGGGTATCTAGCTTAATACTCATCGCAACAATTGCGCTAAATAGTGTGCTAGGAAGCGGCGCATTGTCGCCCACAGGCATATACTGCTCTTTAATTGCAAGCGCAACCAAATCATCTTCGCCCAGCGCTTTGGCATAATAGTAACCCATTAACCCCTGAAGCTCGGTAAATTCGTAAACCATTTCACTCATTAAATCGGCTTTTGCAAGCTCAACAGCCCTTATTAATAGCGCCTTTATATCCTTGTTGGGATACTCTTTTTGCAGCCTATCTTGGTAATAATTATAAAAAAACTCTGCTATTTTCTTTTCGCGTTCGATTTTATCGGTTAAAGAACCCAGCCCGTCGATAAACTGCACAAGCTCCAAACCATCCGTTTTAAGCCCTCTTTTTAAATCGTTTCTGTAAAAGAATAGAGCATCCTCAAGGCGCGGACGGAGCACACGCTCGTTTCCGGCAATTATCTTTCCAAAATCATCAGTTACAGCATTGCTTACCACAACAAATTTATTGGTAAGTTTGCCATCTTTAAAAACAGGAAAATAGCGCTGATGCTCTTTCATCGAAGTGATAATAACCTCTGGCGGAAGTTCCAAAAACTTTTCATCAAACGACCCAAGCAGCGCAGTCGGATACTCTGTAATCGCAACAACTTCATCAAGCAGCTCCCGGTCTCTCTCTACGCTTACATTGTGCTCTTTTTCAATTGCATCAATTTGATTTAACACCATATTCCGGCGCAAAGATGCATCTAAAATTACACTGTTGCTCTTTAATTTATCTTCGTAATTATCAAAATCCACTTCGCCGCTTGTTTCACTGCCAAAACGGTGGAAACAGCTTGCATCTGCAGATTTAACTCCAAAAAGCTCAATATCTACATTTTTACCATCCAGTTTGGCTACAATCCAGCGCACCGGGCGGATAAACTCCTCTTGCAAACTTCCCCAGCGCATCATTTTGCCAAACTCCATAGAGCCAAGCCACTCTTTTACCAAATCTTGCAAAATAGTGCCAACCTCAACACCCTTTTGCTCTTTTTTGTAATATAAAACCTCCGCCTTGCCCTTTTGAGCCGTTCCGATTTTGCTTAAATCCACCCCGCACTTTCTTGCAAAACCAAGCGCCGCACCTGTTGGCTCACCATCTTTATAAGCAATATTCAAAGGCGGCCCAAAAAGCTCTATAGTCTCATCTTCCTGCTTTAAAGGAAAATTTTCGCTTCTGACAACCAGCCTTCTGGGCGTATAATCAAATTTGTAATCGCTGTTTATACGATACTTTTTTAAAAGCTCACCCCAGCTTTTCTCTATTTTATCCAATATCTTCAATAAAGGAACCGCCGGAAGCTCCTCTACCCCAATCTCTAACAAAAACTTCGCCATATCAATTACCTATAAGTAAATTTTTCCGCTATTTTAGCGAAACTTTGTAAAATGTGAGCTAAAAGTAGCAATGTGGAATAATGTCAAAGCAGTTTCATCTATTTTTCTCCATTTTTATTATCCAAAAGTTTTTTCAGTTCCTCTTTATTTGGCAATATAGTTTGATATTTGCTTGCATATATTGTGCTATCTTTTGGTAGAGTAAGTTCAACCAAAGTTTCGTTTTTATCTTTGCATAAAATTATTCCAATTGTAGGGTTTTCATCTTCTGTTTTTTCAAATCTGTCAAAATAATTTACATACATCATCATTTGTCCTAAATCTTGATGCTTTAATTTTCCTATTTTCAAATCTATCAAAACAAAACATTTAAGCAGCCGATTATAAAATACTAAATCTACTCTAAAGTGTTCTTCTTCAAAAGTAAATCTTTTTTGACGGGCGACAAATGTAAAACCTCTTCCAAGTTCAAGTAAAAAATGCTCCAATTTATCTATTAGTTTCTGCTCTAATTCACTTTCGCTGTAACAGCTTTTCTCTTCAAGCCCCAAAAATTCCAAAACATAAGGCTCCTTTATTATATCTTTCGCCTGCTCTACAATTTGTCCTTTTTTTGCTAGCTCTTTTACCTTTTCTTTATCTTTGCTAAGCGCAAGCCTTTCATATAAAGCGCTGTCAAACTGTCTTCTTAATTCCCTTAAACTCCAGCTGTTTTTAACCGCTTCTATCTCATAAAAATCTCTTTCGTCATCATTTTTAATGCGGGATAAAAAGATATAATGAGAATAACTCAATTTAAATTCGCTAGACGCTGTCTGACGATTTTTAAAAGCTAAATAAAATTGTCTCATATTTTTAAGGTTTGCAACAGAAAAACCTTTCCCAAACTCTTTAGTAAGTTCAATTGATAAATTTTTCAAAAGCTCTTTGCCATAATCTGCCCTGTTTTTCCCTTTTTGTTCCTCTTCTACAATTCTTCTGCCTATCTCAAAATAGGTTTTTGTCATAATCTCATTGATACTTTGATAAGCCCTGCTCCTTGCAGAATGCAAAAGAGTTTTTATCTCTTGAATAAACTGTTTATTTGTTATTACTTCACCAATAAATAATCTGAATTATGGTATAATATTGTTATGGAAAAAATAGATGCAAGAAAATTATCACCAAGAGAGCTGTCTGAAAAGAGAAAGATAACAATAAAGTTGCGAGAAAGAGGTATTCCAAATAAAGAGGTAGCAGAAATTGTAGGGATATCTCCACAAACTATATCAACTTATTATAGTGCATATAA
>JALVXO010000257.1 GCA_027022775.1 Campylobacteraceae bacterium | reverse complement strand
CCTCTTTCTCTTTTTTGAGTTCTCTTAAATAATATTTAATATTTTTCGCCGCCTGGCGGATTCTTTTTTCATTTTCGATAAGCGCAATTCTAACATACTCATCGCCATATTTTCCAAAACCGATTCCTGGACTTACTGCAACTTGCGCTTTTAGAAGCAGTTCTTTAGAAAACTCTAAACTTCCCATATCGCGCGCTATTTCTGGGATTTTCGCCCATATAAACATACTGGCGTTTGGCTGCCCCAGCTCCCAGCCCGCTTTGCCAAAAGCCTCTATCATAACATCGTGGCGCTTTTTATATTTTGGAATTACAATCTCTTCTACGAGATGCCCGTAATTATCAAGCGCAACGGTTGCTGCTACCTGAATAGGAGTGAACATACCGTAATCGAGCCACGATTTTATCTTTTGCAAAGCGCCTACAAGCTTTTTATTGCCCACAATAAAGCCGACTCTCCAGCCCGCCATATTGTAGCTTTTGCTTAAAGTAAAACTCTCAACAGCTACATCTTTTGCACCCTCTACCTGCAAAATAGACGGCGTTTTATATCCGTTAAATGTAATATCTGCATACGCTATATCGCTTATAATATAAAAGCGCTCCCTTTTTGCGATCTCCACCAGCCGCTTGTAAAAATCAAGCGTAACAGTTGCTGTTGTCGGATTGTGCGGAAAGTTTACCACCAGGTATTTTGGTTTTGGCTGCGCATTTTTAAGGGCATACTCCAAATCTTCGATAAATTTATCTTCGTCAACTTCAAAAGTTTTCTCATTGTAAGTAAGCTTCATTTTCTGCACATTTCCGCCGGCTAAAATAAATGCATAAGAGTGTATCGGATAAGTGGGGTCTGGTACAATGGCAGTGTCGCCCGGATTTGTAATTGCCTGCACCAGATGCACATACCCCTCTTTAGAACCCATTGTCGCAACCGCTTCGCTCTCTGGGTCTAACACAACATTATATTTTCGCAAATACCAGTTGCAAATTGCCAGGCGGAGCTTATAAATCCCCTTGCTTGCGCTGTATCCGTGCGTATGCGGCTTTCTGGCTGATTCTATCAATTTTTCTATTACCGGTTCAAATGCCGGGCCGTCGGGGTTTCCCATAGAAAAATCTATAACATCCGCCCCGGCGCGGCGCTCTGCCATTTTAAGCTCGTTTACCTGAGCAAAAACATATTCTGGAAGCCTGTCTATTTTATTAAATCTTATCTCATCAAACATTTACCATGCTCTTTTTTTGGTTATTTTTCTATACTCTTTTTTATTTATCTCTTTAATCCCGTCTTTTGAGATTATTAAATAGATTCTGTGGGTTTTTCCATTCGAAAAATCTTTCTCTATACCGCCGGCAGTTACAGAAAATTTATTATGCCCTGTAACTATAGCTAAAGTATCCTCGCCAATATTTAAATCCAGCGGTTTAGAAATTGTGTGTACCGTTCTTTTATGGCTGTTTAAATTATAAATTCCAACCCAGAGCCTTTTGGCTTTAGGTCTCATTACAGCCTTGGCAATTGCTGCAGCTTCGGCAGAACTGTTGCTATCTGCTGATGTTATGGTACTGTTTTGTTCTGCTTGTGAACTGTTGTCTTCTGTTAATGTGCTGCTGTTTGTTTCAGAAGAGTTTACCCCCGTTTTTTGCATATCAGGCGGCAGCATAGAGATATTTTCTTCTTTTTTGTCAATTTGGGAGTTATTATTTTCGGACAGTTTTGCTGCAATGCTGTTTTGTGTGCTTTCTGGATTGCTGTTATTGCTTTCTGCTTGCTTCTGCGCGGCAGAACTCTCATTTTGGCTGATTAAAAGTTTATTTACCTCTTTTTTGATACTTAAATTTTTTTCAATTTCACTCTTTTGGGTTCTGTTTTTTTCTTCTGTAACAGTGTCAAATTTTTTATGCTCTTTTGTATTTTCTCTTTTTGCAGGGTTGCTCTCTGCTGGAAGTGTAGCAGCTTTTTCTGCAGTTTTATTGCCAGTTGAATTTTTTTCTTTATCTCCGCCCAGCAATTTTTTGGCAGAATCTATAGTTTCGCTGAAAAGCCCTTGTGAGCGGTTATGGTCTGCCGGATGCGGAAGATTTTTGCTATCTTTTGCAAAATAGTACCAGCCTGCATAAGCAATTGCCGCAATAGAGATAAAAGCCAAAATGTTGCTTATAATTTTACCACCGTTTATTCCTGCATCTGCCACATCAACCAGATCAATCGGCCTTTCGGCAAATCTCTCCTGATTCTCTTGGTAATATCTCTCGGCTTCTGCTTTTAAATCGCTTAAATCCGTTTTAAATTCCCGCTCTATAATCTGGATAAATCCGTAAACCTGTGTTTTTTTAAGCCTGTCCCATTTTTTTTCGGATAAATTTTTTAAATTTGTGACCGATATTTTTGTAATTGTTGAAATCTCTTCCAATGAATAATTTTTATCATTTATTTGCATAGCTCATCCTATGTAAAAAAATTGCCGCTGCCGCGTTTACATTTAAAGAGTCAAAATCTCTTTGCATTGTAATTTTGTAAATCTCATCAAGTTTAGCTTTTACACGCTTAGAGATACCCTTGCCTTCACTGCCCAAAACCAGAACCTTTTTTGTGTTAAACTTTGCAGTTTCCAGCGGTTTGCCGTCTAAATCGGCTCCGTAAAGCTCAAACCCCTGCTGTTTTAACTCATTTAGCAAATTTAAAATATTGCTGCAAATTACTGGGGTTAAATCGAGCGCTGCTCCCGAACTGGTGCGCACAATCGCCGGAATATTCAACTGCCTAACACCTGTTGCAACTACACTCTCTACACCCATTGCATAAGCGGTTCTGATTATCGCACCTATATTGCCCACATCGGTTAAACTGTCTAAAATTAAAACAAAATCCCCGTTTTTTACACTTTTAATATCTTGGGGCTGCGGCTGGTTCATCTCTATTAAAATACCTTGATGATTTCCGCCGCGGCTCATTTTTTGAGCCCATCTGTTTTCGATTGTTTTAATTTTAGAACCGAACTTTTTAAGTAAATGTTTTGGTAAAATAGAGATTTTAGTTAGATAAACCGTCTCTATTTTCTCACTGTGTCTCTCCAGCGCATAAAAGCACGCCTGCTTGCCGTAAATAATCATAAGAAATTTTACCTTTTTTTAATTAAGCAAGAGCTTATTTTTTCTTTGTCACCTCTTCATAACACTCTTTAACCGTTTTTCCGGTAAGTTTTGCTATTAGTTTTGCTTTGGTTTTTGGGGGGAGGTTTAGTTTTAAAAGTTCCTGGATATCGATTTTTTGGCTTTTTTCTGTTTTTCCTTTTATTACAAGCGCCCATTCCCCTTTTGTAGAATCTTTTTGCAGCTGTTTATGCAGCTCTTTTGCAGTTAATCTGTAAAACTTTTGATGTTTTTTTGTAAGCTCTTTTGCAGCAAAAAGTTCTCTTTGGGGGTCGGTTTGGCAAATCTCTTCAAGCAGTTTTATAATTCTGTGCGGCGCTTCATAAATTACAGTATCAAAAGCACTGTTTAAAATATTCAAAAGCTCTTCGCTTCTGGCTTTCCCTTTTTGCGGCAAAAAACCGTAAAAGCAAAACTTGCCGCTTTCAAAGCCGCTTGCGGCATAAACCAGCGGTGCAGCGCTGGCTCCTGGCAAAAAGTCGTAATCTATACTGTTTTCCTGGCAATATTTTGCCAAAAGAGCGCCGGGGTCTGAGATGCCGGGCATTCCTGCATCGCTCATATAGACGCAGTTTTTCTCTTTAATTTTATCTCCAAACTCCTGCAGCCTTTTTAACTGGTTATGTTCGTGGAATGATATAAATTCAAAATTGCCAAATTTCGCGCCAAATCGCTCCTGAAGCAGTTTAATAAGCTGTTTTGCCACGCGCGTATCTTCGCAAAAAACTATCTCGGCGCTTTTTAAAACTTCTAAAGTTCTAAATGTGATATCTTGCAGATTTCCTATTGGAGTCGGGATAAAGGTAAGCATTTAAAAGTTAACCTTATATAAGAGCTAAGAGCTTATTGTGCGGCTGCGCCGCTTAAAAAAAGCGAAGCTACCTTGTTAGCTCTTATCTCTAGGCTCTTCGCTCTAATCTCAAAAAGGGCAAAGCCCTTTTTGTTAAGAGAGTTTATATTTTCTCTTAAATTTGTCAACACGCCCTGCTGTATCTACAATTTTCTCTGAACCTGTAAAGAATGGGTGGCACTCATTGCAAATATCGATAGACAGTTCAGGTTTTGTAGATTTAACAACAAAACTGTTACCGCAGGCGCATGTTACTTTGCAATCAACATACTCTGGGTGGATATCTTTTCTCATAACATTTCCTCATAAAAAAATTGTTCACTGCAACGCCCGATGCGAGACAGCAAACAGCTCTTTTGGTGCGCAATTATATAAAAAAAAGTTTAATTTTTGGTTAATTTTAAGTGCATTTTGCTACAATACCTTAAAAGCTTACAGGCTCTTCAAATTAAAGAGAAAGGATAGACAATGTATTACACCATTTCGTCGGTAAAAACATTTTTTTATAAAGCTTCGTCTATCCTCCTGCTTTCTGCTTAAACTCTTTCGACCATAAAACGGCTATTCTAACATAAAATATTTTAACACAATAAAGGCATAAAAAATGAGTAAAGAACAAATTATAATTTTCGACACCACTTTAAGAGACGGAGAGCAAAGTCCCGGCGCCTCTATGAACACAAAAGAGAAAATCCAGATTGCAACGCAATTAGAGCGCCTTGGGGTTGATGTTATAGAGGCAGGCTTTGCAGCGGCAAGCCCGGGGGATTTTGATGCAATAAATAAAATTGCGCAAGTTGTTAAAAACTCTACAGTCTGCTCACTGGCGCGCGCTTTGGAAAACGATATCATCCAGGCGGCAAAAGCTATAGAGCCGGCACCCAAAAAGCGCATCCATACATTTATTGCAACCAGTCCGATACACATGGAGTTTAAACTTAAAATGAGCCCCGATGAGGTTATAAAAAGAGCAGTAGAGGCGGTAAAACTTGCAAAAAGTTTTGCCCAGGATGTCGAATTTAGCTGTGAAGATGCGGGGCGAAGCGATATCGGCTTTTTAAAAGAGATTAGCGATGCGGTAATAGAAGCAGGTGCTGGCACAATCAACCTGCCAGATACCGTAGGCATTAGAATGCCTAGCGAAGTTAAAGATATGATTAGCCAAATGTATGCACATATAGGAAACAGAGCCATTATTTCGGTGCATAACCATAACGATTTAGGCTTGGCGGTTGCAAACTCTTTAGCGGCAATCGAAGGGGGCGCAAGACAGATTGAGTGCACAATAAACGGGCTTGGCGAGCGTGCAGGAAATGCGGCGTTAGAAGAGATTGTTATGGCTTTGAGGGTTAGAAGCGATTACTACAGCAATGTTGAGACAAAAATCAACACAAAAGAGATATACCCAACAAGCCGCCTTATTGCAACAATTACCGGTATAGAGCCGCAGCCAAACAAAGCGATAGTGGGGCGCAATGCATTTGCGCATGAGAGCGGAATTCATCAAGACGGGGTGCTTAAACATAAAAAAACTTATGAAATTTTCTCACCCGAAGAGATTGGGTTAAATAAAGATGACACTTTGGTTTTGGGCAAACACTCCGGCCGCGCGGCATTTAAAGATAAATTGGAAAAACTTGGCTTTAAATTGAGTGAAGATGAATTAAACTCTGCATTTATGAAATTTAAAGAGCTTGCAGATAAGAAAAAAGAGATTTATGATGATGATTTAAGAGCTTTAATAACCAATAATATTGCGTCGGTTAAAAAAGAGTATGAAATTGTGGCGCTGCAATTAATGGATTCAACCGGCGGCGTGCCAAGCGCAGCGGTTACAATAAAAAGCGCTGACGGCAAAGAGATTACAGATGCCGCAATAGGCGACGGCACAATAGATGCAGTGTTTAAAACAATAGACAGAATTACGGGGCACCACGGCGAGCTTAAAGATTACAAAGTTAAATCGGTTTCACAAGGCAAAGATGCGCTGGCAAATGTAACCGTGCAGGTTGCCTTTAATAAAGATGAACCGCCTGTAATCGGGCACGGATTAAGCATAGACACAATGCTAGCAAGCGCCAGAGCCTATATCGGCGCGCTAAACAGTTATCTTTCGATGAAAGGAATGCTAAAAAAAGTAGGCGCAACAAACGAAAAGATATAAGGGACTTGTGTGTCTTACCGGATAAAAATCGGCAAATCCTTTGCCGGCAAAAAGCAAGAGCAGTGGGCTGATATACCTCCAAAAATTGATTATGCACCAAAAGAGGAGACTGTTTTGCTTTTTGGAGGGCTGACTCCAAGAAGAGAGCGGCTTTTACAGGCGGCGGCTAAATCGCTGGGGGAGTATTATACACCGCTGCCAAATGCCGATAACCGCTCTTTTGAACTTGGCAAAATTTACGGAAACAGGGGGCAGTGCAACCCTGTCTATTTTACAGTGGGTAACCTTATTAAATATTTGCAGTATCTGCGCGATGAAAAGAAAATTCCAACAAGCGAAATAGTTAGAAAATATGTGCATGTTACAGCAAACGGATGCGGTCCGTGCCGGTTTGGAATGTATATTACCGAATATAAAAAAGCCCTAAAAGATGCAGGGTTTGAGGGGTTTAGGGTTGTCAGTTTCGAGCATAATAAAAGCATTTTTCAAGAGGCAGAGGAGAGTGTAGTAGAGTTTAGCCCTAAATATTTTTTA
>JALVXO010000256.1 GCA_027022775.1 Campylobacteraceae bacterium | reverse complement strand
AAAAAATGGGGCTTTATCCAAGCAGAGTAACATTTAGAAAAGCAAAAACCAGATGGGGAAGCTGCTCAAACAGAAACTCTATCTCTTTAAATACCGCTCTTTGCGCCCTGCCGCAAGAGTTGAGCGATTATGTTATAATCCATGAACTTGCGCATATTAAACATAAAAACCACTCAAAAGAGTTTTGGAACCTAGTTTCAAAATATTGCCCAAACTACAAAATACTGCGCCAAGAGCTTAAAAATTTTTCTCTCATTTTGTAGTTTTGAAATTATTTTGTATTATTAGTGGTTTGCAGTACTGCCGCTTATAAAATAATCTTTTTAGCAGAAATTCTTGAGTGCAAAGAATCAAATTTGGGTTTATGCTTTATCCCAAATTTTTATTAGAAGGTGCATCAGATGCGTTGGTGCTTGATAGCAGGGGCGCTGGAGGAAAACGCAGACACACCCGAAGGATGAGAAGCGTTAAGCAAACGATACCTGCGTATCGTTTGTAGCTTCGAAACCGCAGCGTTGTGAGCAAAGCGAACCGCGAAGGCAAAAGCGTTAAGCAAACGATACCTGCGTATCGTTTGTAGCTTCGAAACCGGAGCGTTGTGAGCAAAGCGAACCGCGGAGGCAAATGGCTTTATTTCAGTGCCCATGCTGCTAATGACCAATGCAGATAGAGTATTGGCTAATGCAAACTTTGGGTTTATATTTTCCGGGCTTTAAATAATGGGAATTAAAAGCTTTGGATGCCTGTTTGTTCTAATAAGTAAAACTTCGATTTTGCGTTTAAATACTGCTTTGATAAAGTTAAAATCGTCAGAGGGTTTAAACGGTATTACTAGCAGAATATTTTTTGCATGTTTTATTGCAGCAATGGGGTTTTTCTTTTCTTGAACCACCCTTACTTTTATATTGTGAACCAGTGCCAGCGTTTCAAAATGCTCAATTACAAGTTTACTGTTTTCAAAATCCCCTTCTGGGTTGTAATCGCGCAAAGAGAGCCCGGTTTTAAGCGCTTCTGCAATATAAAAAGCTACAGATGCAACCTCTTCGGTGCTTTCGCTTCCGCTGTTAACCACCACCGCCTCTTTAATCTGGCTGATTTTTCTATCGCCAAATACATAAACCAGTTTTTTATACTCATAAAGTTTTTTGCAAAAACAGTTGTTAAAAATCGTTTTTTTAGAAATCATAATAAGTCCGATATCAAAACGCTCCAAGTCGTCTGCAACCACATTTTCGCCTATTTCGCCATAACTGAAAAAAATTCTTACTGAACCGTTTTCCAGCTCTTTAAGCCTGTTGGCAATTTCAAAATTGTTAGGATTAACTACCCTTACAATCAATTTTTTATCGCCCATACTCTCAAGCAGATATTTTGCTTCATTATAATACTCCATCGCCTTTTTGCGATCTTTTGAAAAATCCAGGTAGAGGTAAAAATTTTTTCCGTATGGTTCAGGAAATTTACTGCTTTTATTTCGGATTTTTGCATAAACATTTAGCAAAATATTCGGTTTTCCAACAAGCAGCAGCCTATCACGCGGCTTTATCATAGTGTGGCGGTTTGGCAAAAGAAGTTCATTGTTTCTGTAAATTGCTGCAATTCTCCAGTTTACCTGCTTAATTGTGCTTATGTGCCTATAAGCGTAAGCGCTTGCAAACGGCACAATCACTTCCATTATTTCACCTTCATTTAATCCGATATTTTGGGCAGTAGAGGGGACATTTGGCAAAAAATCGTAAAGCCTGTTTGCCAAAAGCTCATTGCTGTCAACAATATTTAAAAAACTGTCTTTAGCCTCTTTAAAGCTGCCGTTGTTATCCAGTGCGACAATTCTTATTCTTTTATTGAAATTTCTGATATTTTCATATACAATTTTTGCCTCTTTTGTGCTTTGTAAAATTATAAAAACCGCCAGGTAGCTTTTTTTATTAAACGCCTGGCTAAGCCGGTATCTGCTTGTCGGATCAAAAACAGAGTATTCGATATTTGAGTTGCTGCTTTTGTGCGGCGTTTTTGTAATAATGGTATAATCTATTTCCGAAAGCGCTTTTGAACTGATTTTTTCAATAAAAGTATCTGCCACTTTGCCGTCGGCAATTACCAGTATATTGCTCATCTTTATATCTTTTTGGTAAAATTTTATGAATTTTCTTAAAGGCATTATATCATAATGAAGTTTTCAATAGATAAAACAGATAAAAAAGCAAGAGTTTGCACAATAAAAACTGCACACTCAACTATACTAACACCGGTATTTATGCCTGTAGGCACAGTCGGAGCGGTAAAATCGCTCGATGCTACCGATTTAAAAAGCCATTTAAACCCGCAAATTATACTTGGAAACACATACCATCTGTATCTGCGTCCAGGAGATGAATTGGTAAAAAACCAGGGCGGGCTTCACAGCTTTACCGGATTTGATAAAAGCTTTCTTACAGACAGCGGCGGATTTCAGGCTTTCTCATTAAGCGATAATGTAAAAATTGAGCAAGACGGGATAGTTTTTAAAAGCCATATAGATGGTTCAAAGCATAAATTTACCCCCAAAAAGGTGCTTGATATCCAGTATAATTTAAACAGCGATATTATGATGATTTTAGATGACTTAGTCGCACTGCCCGCAAGCAAAGAGCGCATTTTAAACAGTATAAAGCGCACAACAGCCTGGGCAAAAGAGTCTATTGAGTATCACAGAAATAACCAGGCAGAAGGCAGAGGGCTCAATAACAACATTTTTGCCATTATTCAAGGCGGGGTAGACAGGGAGTTTCGCAAAATTTCGGCAAATGAGCTTTGCGAAATGGATTTTGACGGCTTTGCAATTGGAGGATTGAGCGTAGGAGAGAGCAACACCCAAATGTATGATACCGTAGAGTGGACAGAGCAGTTTATGCCTCAAAACAAACCGCGTTACCTTATGGGTGTTGGCACGCCGGAAGATTTAATAGAAAATATTTACCGCGGGGTGGATATGTTTGACTGCGTAATGCCGACAAGAAATGCAAGAAACGGCACCCTTTTTACAAGTTACGGCAAGATAAACATAAAAGCGGCAAAATTTAAAAACGACTCCACCCCGATTGACCCGCAATGTAGATGCTTGACCTGTCAAAACTACTCTAAAGCGTATCTAAACCACCTCTTTAGAGCCAAAGAGTTAACCTACTACCGCCTGGCAACTATTCATAACCTATACTACTACCAAGAGTTAACAAAACAAGCCAGACAAGCCATTTTGCAAAACCGCTTCGATGCGTTTAGGAAAGAGTTTTATAATAAAAGAGAAAATTAATACTTATAAATCTTTTTATATACTGGCCCATTTTGGGTTAGTGTAGAATTATAAAGATAAACATTAAAATCAATTTTGGTTTCTAATATTTCATATTTCGCCAAAATCTCTTTTACCTTTGAGAAATCTTTAATATTTTTTATTCTGCACAAAGTTATGTGTGGTTTAAATGGTTTTGAATCTATATCAATTTTATCAAGCAACTGGTTATGTATTGAATCAATATTAGGACTAGCAGCTTTTAAATAGAGTATTTTTCTGTTAAAAAATCCAAAACCTTTTGCAACTATCTGCTCATTTGGAATATTTAAATCAAATTTATAATTTTCCGGATCACCCTCGCCTATAAACAGATGCGTAAGATGTAAATTAAACCCTTTTGACCAATTGCCATTAATATATGGGGATAACTCTTCTTGAAGTTTTTTATAAAAGAGAAGTGTAACAGGAGTTGCAATAAAAAGTCTCATCATTTAAAACGCGGCGAAGCCGCTCAAATTGGCCTAAGCTCTGTGCATAAGCTCTTAGCTTCTTTACGCCGGAATTACAGAAACTCTTTTTTTGCCTCTGGTTTTATTGTCAAACTTAACCACACCCTCAATTAAAGCGTAAATTGTGTGGTCTTTGCCAATTCCAACACCAGTGCCAGGTACAACTTTTGTTCCTCTTTGGCGGATAATAATATTACCAGGGATTACTTTTTCTCCGCCGAATTTTTTAACACCAAGGCGGCGTCCTGCTGAGTCACGGTTATTCTGGGTAGAACCCTGTCCTTTCTTGTGTGCCATCTCTACTCCTTATGCGATTGATGTAATTCTTACTCTTGTGAAGTCTCTTCTAAAGCCTCTTTTTACTTTAGAGTCTTTTCTTCTTCTCTTTTTAAAGATAATTACTTTTTTGTCTCTTCCTTCGTTAATTACCTCGCCTTTAACCACTGCACCTTCAACAAACGGGTTTCCTACTTTTAATTCACCGTCGTTTACAGCTAATACTTCTTTAAATTCCACTTCTGTTTTTGGCTCTAAACCCATTTTATCAAAACAGATAATATCGCCCTCTTTTACTTTAAACTGCTGTCCGCTAGCTTTAATAATTGCATACATTTTATACCCTTTAGTCACTAATTATTTAACAGTGCACTTTTAGTGCGGAAGTATATCTCAAAAATGTTTAAAAATATTTAAAAAAACGGCATATATTAACTTTTTTTATATATTTGCTTAAAATTGAAAGCCATTTTTTTAAATTATTTAAATTAAAAAATGGTTCCCTTTTTTAATCCAGTAAACTGTTGCAAGCTTTTCAAAGAACTCTTTTGCGGCGTTTGGGTTTATAATTTTATCTTTTTCGCCTAAAATTACTTCTATTGCAGTGCCCTGCTTGGAAATTTTTTGCAGTTTTTCTTTTTGCCAATTGTAAAAAAGCAGCTCTTGCAACTCTTCGTAACTCCCTTCTTTAAGAAACGGCTCTAAATTTAAAGAGCTTCCGGCTTTTGCATTACTTAAAAAATTTTTTATATATTTTTGCCTGTCTTTTTTAAAATAGAGCAGCTGCATCCGTTTGAATTTTTCATCTTTATCGTTAAAAAAAGCTGGAGATAACAGTATCAGCCTCTCTACTCTCCCCTTTTGCTCCAAAACATACTCGGCCGCTTTAATCGCCCCGTAACTAAAGCCTGCAACTGTATAATCTGTGTGTTCCAGCCAAAAATCAAAAAGAGAGCTCTCGCTATGGAGGCAAAATCCGCTAAAATAGCGCATCCAGCTCCTTTTTTACTTCGCTGTAGTTTAAATTTTCTTTTTCAAAAAGCAGCTGTGCAACCTTTTCTATAGCTTCATTTAATCTGCTTAAAATATTTTCTAAATCTGTAATTACATTTTCGGCTAAACTCTCAATTCCATTCTTTGGAAGCAGTTCATAATTGCTTTCTGCCTCTTTTATAATCTGCAGCGCTCTTTGTCTATCTTCTACGCCTATACTGTAAAAATCATCATATTTTGTTTTTAAATATATATTTCCAGCCAATAAAACTTTTGCCAGATTTATTAAATCCTGTTTCGATAAAATGGCACTGTCTATATTAATATTTATTGATATTAACAGCCCTGCCCTATCATATTTGCACCCAAGCCATGCCGCTGTTACAGCCTTTGCAGCCTGGTAAAAACTTTGAATTTCTCTCTCTTTTTGACTCAGTATCGGCACTCTTCTCTTTCCGTATCTTACCTGCTCTTTTACATTTTCTATATTATTAAAGCCAATTGCTTTCTGCCCGGTTTTTAAAGCATTCAGCGCCGCTTCGTTTACCAGTGTCTCAAGCTCTGCCGGGCTGAAACCTGCTGTGATTTTTGCAATTTCAGAAATATCCAAATTGTGATTTTTATCTTTGAGATAGAGTTTTAGTATCTGTTCGCGTTCGCTTAAATTTGGCAAATCTATAAAAATCCGCCTGTCAAAGCGCCCAGGACGCAGCAGAGCACTGTCTAAAATATCAACCCGGTTTGTCGCTCCAATTACTATCACCCCGCTTGAACTGTCAAAACCGTCCATCTCTACAAGCAGCTGGTTTAGAGTTGCTTCGCGCTCTTCACTCCCCAGGCTGCCGCGCTCTTTGCCTACAGAATCAATCTCGTCAATAAAAATTATGCTTGGCGCCATCTCTTTGGCTTTATTAAAAAGCTCTTTAACCCGCTTTGCACCCATTCCGGCATAAATATGCACAAAACTTGCACCGCTGTGGTAAAAAAACGGCACATTTGCCTCTGCAGAAATAGCTTTTGCAATAAGCGTTTTTCCAACCCCAGGAGGTCCCACAAGCAGAACCCCTTTTGGCATTCTTATTCCCATTTTTTTAAATTTAAGAGGGCTTCTTAAAAAACTTATTATCTCTTCTAAATCCTCTTTTACTTCGCTAATGCCAACAACATTTTTAAAACTTATATCACGGTTGTATTGCGGCTTTATCTCATTCTGTTTTTGAAAAGACAATCCCTCTTTAACCTTTATCGCCCCCTCTTTAATATTGTAATATCTCTGTAAAATCATTATTAACGCTATCAAAATCAAAAGCAGCAGCAGCACTGCGAAATATATTAAATAGTTGGCGCTTTTACCGTAAACCTCTATAGGGTATTTAGCAAAAATTTCCTGTCTGTCTATTCCGGCCAGTGCGGTTTTATATTTATCTTCAGCTGTTACGGCAAAAATATATTTATCTTTAAGATATATCGATTCTACCTTACTGTTTTGCAAAACCTCTTTAAAGTGGTTTGCGCTTACAAGCTTTGCGCCGCTGCTTTTTACAACTGCAGATATGATTATTGCAGCAATAATTAAAAATGCAACAATTATAACCGGCTTTGCTTTTTTGTTTTTAGTAAACTGCATAATTTCCTTCCGCTTTTACTTCGGCTTTGTCGATTAAAATCCAAGAGTGTTCAATATCTTTATTAGATTTTACCGTAATTTGATTATAAAACTGGTCATATCCTCTAAAAATTCCATCTTTTTTACTTTCTATTAACACAGTTAAAT
>JALVXO010000255.1 GCA_027022775.1 Campylobacteraceae bacterium | reverse complement strand
TGTTGCCGTTGATATCTTTGGCTGCATTTCCGTTTGCATCAAGAAGGGTAACAACCGCCCCCTCTATTCCGTGCTCTTGGCTGTTAGCATCCTGGATGCCGTTTCCGTCATAATCAAGCCATACAATATCTCCGATACATGCAGGCTTATACAATCCGGCATCCCAGCTCATATCATTTCCGCCCTCTGGAAGCTCAACAATAGCGCTTTTTCCAGTTTTTGGATCCATATCGCTATCTTTCTCATCATTAATGCCTGCATTTTTATTGGTAATAATATATCCGTTTGGCGGAGTTACTTTAACTATATACTTTCCTCCTGCAAGTTTGCAGAATTTATACTCTCCATTATCTCCAGTTGTTTGTGGCGCAACCAAATCTCCATAAGTATCTCTTGCAGGGTTGCCGTTAATATCCAGCAACTCTACTTTTGCGCCTTTAACCCCTTTCTCGCCAGCATCTTGGATTCCATTTGCATTATCATCCAGCCATACAAAGTTTCCTAAACACCCTTCTGGTTTATACAGACCGCCATCCCAACTCATATCGCTTGCACCATCTGGCAGGGTAATTAAATCAGTTTTTCCGGTTTTTGGATCTATATCGCTATCTTTTGCGTCATTTCCGCCCTTATCTTTTGGCGAAATTTTATATCCGCTTGGCGGAGTTACTTTAACGATATATTTTCCTCCTGCTAGTTTGCAGAATTTATACTCTCCGCTGCTGCCTGTAATTTGCCCGCCAACTGGATCTCCATAAGCGTCTCTTGCAGGGTTGCCGTTTTCATCTAACAATTCAACTTTCGCGCCTTTAACCCCTTTCTCACCCGCATCTTGGATTCCGTTTGCATTTTTATCCAGCCAGATAAAGTTGCCCAGGCAGCCTACCGGTTTATAAACACCAGCATCTACATCTGTTTTATTTGCGCCTTCTGGCACTGTAACAAGCTCTGTTTTGCCTGTAACAGGCGATACATCACTATCTTTTGCATCATTTCCGCCCTGGTCTTTAGGCGAAATTACATATCCGCTTGGCGGAGTAACTTTAACTATATATTTTCCATCACTCAATTTGCAGAATCTGTATTTTCCGTCACTGCCGGTTGTTTGAGGCGCAACAGTGTGGCCGTAGAAATCTTTTGCACGGTTTCCGTTTCTATCCAGCAACTCCACTTTAGCGCCGGCAATTCCGCTTTCACCCGAATCTTGTATTCCGTTGCTGTTGTAATCCAGCCATACAAAATCGCCTAAACAAGCAAGTTTTTTACCGTAATAGTGGCTTGGGTCTTTAACGCTTACACTGTTGCCGTTTTCATCTTCTGCAGTAACTGTTGCCGTATTTTCATACTGACCCGCTTTTGCTTTTCCGGTTTTGCTGCAAGTTTTGCTCTCGCCTGGATTTAAACTTGCAATTGTACAGATTGTTCCCTCTTTATCATCTTTTACAACAATATTTTTAAGTTTAACATTTCCACTGTTTTTAACCACATATTTCCATGTTACTGTTGAACCAACCGCTACAACAGGCCCGGTGCCGCTGTCTGCATCGGCTCCGTTAGTAGATTTTTCTACATCAATACCAGGCTTGCCGCCAAAATAGTGAGATGGGTCTTTATCGCTAACAACATGCCCTTGCGGGTCTTTACCTGTTGCTGTTGCCATGTTAGCGTATTGTCCAGCTTTTGCTTTGCCTGTTTTAGTGCATGTTTTACTCTCGCCTGGATTTAAGCTTGCAATTGTACAGATTGTTCCCTCTTTATCATCTTTAACTACTACATTTGTTAATTTTACATTTCCTCTGTTTTTAACCACATATTTCCATGTTACTGTTGAACCAACCGCTACAACAGGCCCAGTACCGCTGTCTGCATCGGCTCCGTTAGTAGATTTTTCTACATCAATGCCTGGCTTGCCGCCAAAGTAGTGGCTTGGGTCTTTATCGCTTACTGTTTTTCCTACCGGCGGTTTGCCTGTTACTGTTGCAATATTTTCATACTGTCCAGCTTTAGCAATTCCTGTTTTGATACAAGTCATCGACTCACCTGCTGCCAATACTGTTTTAGGACATTTTACAGTACCCTCAACACTGTCTTTTAAAACTATATTGCTCAATTTTGCATTACCGCTGTTTTTAACAATATACTTCCATGTAACCTTGCTTCCAACAGCTACAACCGGTCCTGTTCCGCTGTCTGCATCAACACCGTTAGTTAACTTCTCAATATCTATTTTGCTGCATGCGGCGCAAACCAATCCGGCATCTAAATCTCTGTAAGCCTCTCCTGCTTTTAAGCGGACAATGCTGCTCATGCCGTTATCAGGATTTACATCACTGTCTTTTGCATCATTTCCGCCTTGGTTTTGCAGTGTAAAATAAGGATAGTTTCTAGGCTTAATAACCTTTACACTATAATTTCCAGGCGCTAAATTTTTAAAGATATATTTTCCGCTGCTATCTGTTACTGTCTCTTTACCGGTATATTTGCCATCTTTAAACAGTTGAACTTTAACTCCTTTAATACCTCTTTCACCGCTATCTTGAACACCGTTTGCATTTTTGTCATACCATACATAATCGCCAATTGAAGCGGTATTAGGGTTTTTACCCAAATAGTGGCTAGTGTCTGTATCTTTTACAGTTTTTCCGCTTGGAGATTTTCCGCTTGCTATTGCATGGTTCTCATATTGCCCCTCTTTTGCTTTAGCGGTTTTGATGCAAACTCTTTTTTCACCAGGAGCCAAATCGAAACCTTTACAGACAACACCCTCTTTGTCATCTGTAACAGTAATTCCAGTCAATTTTACATTACCGGTATTTTTTACTATATACTCCCAAGTTACCTTTTCTCCTACACGAATAGCCGGGCCTGTGCCAATATCAGCATCCTGGCCGTTTGTATGCTTTTCTAAATCCAAAGCCGGATTTGCCGGAATTATATGTTTGCCAAAATAGTGACTCTTATCGCTCTCTTTTACAGTTTTGCCCGACAAATCTTTTGCAGTGACTGTTGCAACATTTTCATACTGCCCCGCTTTTGCTTTGCCCTCTTTTTTACAAACCATCGACTCATTAACATTTAAACTGTTTTTTGGGCACTTAATTACCCCTTCTTTGTTATCTACAAGCTTAATGTCTGTCAATTTTACATTTCCGACATTTTTAATTACATAACTCCAGACAACTTTGTCACCTTCATTAATTACTGGACCTGTTCCGCTGTCTGCATCCTGCCCGTTTGTGCTCTTTTCTACATCTATGCAAGGCTTGACACCAAAATATCTGCTTGGATCTTTGTCGCTGACAATATTCCCTTGAGGGTCTCTGCCTGTTACTGTTGCGATATTGACATACTGCCCCGCTTTTGCTTTGCCTGTTTTGGTACAGATTTTAAACTGGCTTGGATTTAAACTTGCAATTGTACAGATAGTCCCCTCTTTGTCATCTTTAACTACCACATTTGTTAATTTAACATTTCCTCTGTTTTTAACAATATATTTCCATGTCACTGTGCTGCCAGCCTCTACAACAGGCCCTGTTCCGCTGTCTGCATCGGCTCCGTTAGTATATTTTTCTATATCTATTTTCGCATTTGCAAGATTTTCTATTCGGTAGCAGAACCCTTTAAAATATACAGAGTTTGCAGAAGAGTGGTCCCCATCTCCATATCTGCTGTCACTTACATGCGCAACCAAAACTTTTTCTGCACCGCTTTTTAAATACACAATCCCCAAATATGGCGTAATTTTATCTGCAAAATCCACATAGTCTGCCACATCATCACTGTATCCGGTTGAATATCTGTTCCCATTTCTATCTATAAAAACAACTCTTACAGACTCTCTTTTTTGTCCGCGTGTATTTTTTCTGTTTACATATCCGTCCCAAGTGTATGCATTTTTAATTATTACTCTTTTATATCCGTTTAACTTGCCGTTAAATTCGCTTGAGATATCAATTAAAGTGGTGCTTCTGTAATAAAGTTTTTTATCATACGGAAGAACAAACTTTTTATACCCTGCAGGACAGGTAAATAGGGGCTCTTTATAAACTCCTGCATCTATATTGCAAAACCTTGAGTTACCGCAAACCTCTTTAGTTTCTGTCCATCCGTCAGCTTTTGCACTGGATTTTCCGTTTACAAAACCTGGAGTATATTTTGTAAATTTCCATCCTTTTGGCAATACAAATTTAAATTTATAGTAACCTGAACATAAATGTGTTAATTTATAGTGCCCGGAAGCATCGGTATATGTGCTTTTTACAACTCTTCCATCTTTATAAGCGTAAACTTTAACACCTTTAATGCCAAATTCATCAGAATCCTGGTAGCCGTTTCTGTTTCTGTCATACCAAACAGTATCGCCTACCTGCCCGTTGCATGTACAAAGAGGCTGCATACTGTTTGCGCTTTTAATAGATTTTAAAAAGTAAATTTTAGAAAAGCTTGAAACTTTTTTAGAAATTTCAACCTCTTTTATTTTAATATTGTCTATAAATAAAGTATCGCCTTTTGAAACCGCTTCTATAAGAATATACTTTGCATTTTTTGGAGCACTATTTAACATAAGTGTATATTTTCTAAAACCTTCATCTATTAAATTGTCAATTTTTTTAGAAGAGGCCGCTCCTTTTATAGGATTTCTCTCTTTATCCAAATATTTAACTGCAACCGCAGATAAACCGCTGAACTTTTTAACACCGGCTAAAAACTCTATCTTATATTTTTTGCCGCTCTCTGCCGCAAAAACTCTGGAAGCTTTTGACGCTACAGAATTCTCACCCGTAATTTTTAAATAAAAACCTCCATCCTGATTTGTATAGCTTCCGCTGTCAACCTCTGCGCTCTCAACTATGTCCCACTTAGAAACCGAACCCTTTTCAAAACTGGAATTATCAAAAGAGAGGCTTTTTTTATTCTCTGTAGAATAAATATCCGATTTAACAATAACCGGCTTGCTGTCTGAAATAGTCTTTCCTTTGCACACTGTTGCAGCGCCGGGCATAGCCAAATCTGGACTGCAGGTTATTTTGCTGCTATTTTGAGTTACTGTTATGTTTTTAAGAACAAAATCCCCTCTGTTTTTTAGAGTAATATATGTTCCACTGCTGTCCGAAACTTTTTTTATTGCAATTTCACTGCTTTTAAAGCTGTTAGACGCATTTAGCGCTATACAGCCTGCTACAGAAATTGCAAACAGTTTAAGTAGTAAACCTTTGGGTTTCATTACTGCATCCTTTCATAAAATTCTATATTTTTATATTGAAATTATTTCATTTAAGAAGAAAGTAGCCCCATTTTTATGTCATATTGAAATTTTTTTATGATAAATATAAATAGATGTTATTAATATGTAAGAAAAGAGCTAATATGAAGTTTTTTTATGTAATTTTTATATTGGTATGGTAATAATATTTTTTAAATTATTACCATATTATCGAGTATTATATATTTTTTTATATGTATATTTTATGTGCATATCAATTTTGTAACAGTAAATCCGCCGATTACAAGCCAGGCAAACATAAGCAGTGCCGTAAAAAATGAACTTGCACCCACATCTTTAAATTTAGAAAATATGGTTCCCATCCCCAAAGCTGTCATTGCCATTGTCAATAAAAAAGTATCAATAGTGTTAATTATAGTAACAATTTCTGTAGAAATATAACTTTTAAAAATTGAATTTAGGGCTATTACAATTAAGAAATAGACTGCAAACCATGGAATTACTAACTTTATTTTACCTTTTTTTTCACCTCTGTTTGCCAAAGATAAAATCAACCCTAAAACAATAAGCATAGGCGCAATTAATATAACCCTTGTCATTTTAACTATAACAGCAGTATGAGCCATCTGTTCACTTGCATGCGGAATAGAGGCAGGTATAGCCACAACCTGGGCAACTTCGTGAACGCTTCCGCCCACATATATTCCAAAAACCCTCGGGCTCATATGCAAAAAGCCCGCGGCATCTTTTATAAAACTCTCATAAAGCACAGGATACAAAAACATGGAAACTGTCCCAAAAAGCACAACCATAGAGACAGCCACAGCGGTTTTATACTCATCAGCTTTTAAAACCGGCTCTGTCGCCAAAACTGCCGCAGCTCCGCATACAGAAGCCCCCGCTGCAGTTAAAACCGAAGTGTCTCTATCCATTTTAAACAGTTTCATTCCCGCAAAAGAGCCAATCAGCATAGTTGTTGTAAGCATAGTAAGAGAAACCAAAAAGCCGTCTAACCCTACATTTGCTACCTCTTGAAATGTAATTCTAAACCCGTAAAGAACTATCGCAAAACGGAGTATCTTTTTTGCAGAAAATGTAATTCCAGCCTGCAAAGAAGCGGGCGCCTTATGATGAAACAAATTGGCATAAACAATCCCAAGCACAATCCCAATAACAAGCGGTGAAAACCCCAACTGCTTAATAAATTCCAATCTGCTTATTAAAACAGCTGCAACAGCAAACAAGGAAACAAATAAAACCCCTTTAATAATCTCTTTAGAAAACATTGCAATCCTTACTTAATAAAAATAAGTTTAATTATATAATTTGATTGTTTAATATAAGCTTTTCTTATAGTTATATATTTTTTTTATTTTATTGATATATTCTTCTTATTACTTTTTAAAATTTAATAATTTTTATTTATATAGTAAGTGTTTAGAGAGTAGTTATTTCAACCTAAAATTTTCTATTGCCATTTTCTATTCTCTGCTATCTGTTTTCCAAATAAATCCACAGTTTTTGTATATTGGTTACTGGTATACTTGGAGACCGCGGGTATAACAGAAAGATTTTGGACTTTATGCTTTTTTATAAGAATTTAAGCTAACGCTTGTGATATTAACCCGAAGGTTAATTGAACCCTCTGAAAAACCATCAATTTCACTCAAGCAAGTTTTATTTTTAGCTTTGCAAACGCAAAAAAACTTTATTAAAAAGAGCAAACGGAAGAACCGTTAAGCGAAAGCAAACCGCTCTGCTTTCGCATGTTCGCACGGCGCTGCGTTTATGCAAGCTTGCACAGCCCACACCCAAGCCCTTAGGGT
>JALVXO010000254.1 GCA_027022775.1 Campylobacteraceae bacterium | reverse complement strand
AAAATTGTATATTTTTGGAAATTTTTTTAATTTTAAAAAGTTTATTGCAAACAGTGAACCTGTTATAATTAATATTATAATCTTAACGCTTCTGTATTTTAAATTTACAAGGAGCAGTTCTTTGCTAAAAATAAATTTATCTATGCCGGTATAACCGGTTTGCTGCAATATAATTGCCAAAAGATATAAACCATAAAGCATAAAACTTATATCTTTCATATAAATAGAAATCAAAAAGGAAAAAATCATAAGTGCGCTTAAAATTCCTATTAGATAGAAATTTTGAAAAGTCTCTTTTTTATCGCTTGTTAAATAATTTATAGGCTCTTTCAAATATAAAGAGAAATCCAAAAGAGAGTATTGGGTAAAAATTTTTAAATAGTAAACCTTTTTTTCATTAGGATTTATTGTAACCTTAAAAGAGTGGTAAAGAGTTCCGGTTTTATTATATAAAATACCGCTTTTTTGAATTTTTTTGCCGCCATAAAGCACAGCTTCTTCAGTTAAAGGAGAAGATATTACAAGATATTTAGAGACACTCTTTTTAGAGCTGTTAAACAGGACTATTTTTATCCAAAGCGCCTTTTTGGTTGCCCCCAGGCTGATATGTTTTTTATCAAAAGATTTAAATTTAAGATTTTTAACTCCAGAAATATTATAATCTTTATCTGTAAGCGCAATTTGGGAGTAATTTAATACAGAACTCTCTTTAACTGTTCCAACATCTATTTGTGAAAAAAGTAAACAGGGAATAAAAATTATAAAAAGTATTATTTTTTTCATTCCCTAATTGTAGCGTAAAAAAATATCTAATTTATGACTTGTGTCAATTACATTTTAATTTTTTTAACAAACTTCTCTATTCTTCTAATTCCTTCTCTGATTGTTACCATATCGGTTGCAAAAGAGAATCTAAAATATCCGTCTTTTCCAAAGCCGATGCCAGGCACAACAGCTACTCCGTAATTTTCTAAAAGCGCTTCGCAAAATGCCATAGAGTCTTCGGTGATATCTCTGATATTTACAAAAAGATAAAATGCCCCTCTTGGTCTTGTAACACTCATTCCCTCAATCTGATTAAACAGCTTTACCGCTTCAATTGCCCTTTTTTCAAACGCTTGGCGCATTTTTTCTATATCTGCATCGGCTTCGCCGTTAAGCGCCGGGATGGCAGCCACTTGGGTTATAGAGTTTATATTTGAAGTGCTTTGCGACTGCAGGGCAACCATTTTTTTAACAAGTTCTCTGTCTGCGCTGGCAAGATACCCCATTCTCCAGCCAGTCATCGCTACTGATTTGCTTAAACCGTTAACTGTGACTGTTCTTTTAAACATATCTTCGCTGATAGAGGCGGCAGATACAAAAACAGTATCTCCATAAACCAGTTTTTCATACATTTCATCGCTGACAACCCAGATATCGGTTCCCTCTAATACTTTTGCAAGGCGCTCTAGCTCCTCTTTAGTGTAAACTGCGCCGGTAGGGTTAGAAGGGGATGTCA
>JALVXO010000253.1 GCA_027022775.1 Campylobacteraceae bacterium | reverse complement strand
TTTTGGTTTGTTGATAACAAACAATTTGATGAAATAGCATTAAATTATTTAAAAGACAATGAAATAGACAAGGCAAAAGAAATATGGTTAAAAACTTTAAAAAAAGAAATTAATGAAAAAAATGTCTCATCATACCATAATATTTCAACGTTATATCTCATTTTAGCTACAATAAATGAACAAATTGATTTTGAAAAATTAAAAACCGGAATAAACTTAAAAGGAAAACTGTTATACTCAGAAAATTTCACAAATATTGTTGAATTAGTTACGGGGGATCCTCTGTTCAATAAAAATATCTATTTTAAATTTACAGATGAAGTTATAGAACAATTAAATCTATATATCAATAAAAATAACGGTTTCTCAACAAATGATTTAATTTCTCTTTTTGATACATATCCATCAGATGTTAAAAAATATGTTTCCTCAAAATTTACGGAAATTCCAATTTCTAACATAGAAAATCAAATTGATAGAGCCAAAAAAAACAGGAATGTTGAACCTGAAAATGCTAATATCTTTGGTAAAGATTTGTATATCAACACAAAAAAAGACATAGCTTTATTGAGAGAGTTATTAGGAAATTCAAATTTACAAGTTCAAATGTTGTCTGATAAAATTGCAAATGAAATTATGCAATGTTCTGTTATGTTTTTTAATGACCGGCAAGAATATGATAGTGATGACAATTTTGATGATAATTTGAACAAAACGATTGAGTTAGTAAAACTTGCAAAATCCATTGCAATTAGTAGTCAAGTTAAAGATAAAGCCACAGAAAATATTGAAACCCTGTTAAAAATGAAAGACAGGGAAATACAAAAAGCCATAGCATTACTACAATCTATTAAAGACGCTTATGAAAAAGCTTGTAAAAAAATTGATGAACAAGTATTTAAATTATACATAGGAGATAATATACTTTCATCTAACCGGTTTTTAATTGATTGGGATAAAGTTAATGAATTAAAAAGAAATGCTATTGATTGGGATAAAGTAATACAATTAATTTTAAAAGAAATACCTCAAAAAAACATAGAAAAAATAATAAACAGTAGTAATAAAGAAAAAATAAAAGAATTTAAAGAATTAGCTGACTTTATTCTTGATAAAATCAAATATACACATAGATATAAAATGATAAAATATTTGAATGATTTAGATGTTAAAAGAAAATCTGAGAACTTAAATTATTCTGAAATTAAAAAAGATATTCTTGATATATTGCCATATTTAATTTTTGGCATTGGAATGACAATCGGCTTTTTAACAAAAAAACCAATTATTGGTATTATATTCGGTGCCCTACTAGGATATTTATACAAAATAATAACCAAAAAACCCAAATTGTTAATTTTTCCCATAGTTGGTGGTATAATGGGGTTAATAATAAACGATAGAATTGGTTTTTATAATGGTGCAATTATCGGTATTCTTATTACATTTATTCTTTTAATTAAAAACTAAAAAAATGAAAAAACGAATTATCATAATAATCC
>JALVXO010000252.1 GCA_027022775.1 Campylobacteraceae bacterium | reverse complement strand
TCCATTAAAACCCTGCCGCCAAACACCGACTGAAAGCCGTCCCTAAAAGTTGTATCCATAACATCTATTAATATCTTTTTGGCCATTATAGCTCCCTGCATTAGATAATAAAGTATTATATCTCAAATAGTTTTATAAAATTAAAAAAAAAGCTAAAATAGGATTATATTCAAACAGGATAGTGTAAAAAGAGGCTGGAGCAGAGTTACCCTGCGCTTCTTACCGCATGCTCCAAAAAGATAGTTAAAAGAATTACCAAGGAGATGCCTGCCGGTTTGGTATACATTTTGTTTGCCGTAATAAAAACCAGCATAAATGTTGCAACAACCATTGTAGCTATATCAAAGATATAGTGCGAAAAATCCAGGTTTATCGGATTTGCAAAAGCGGCTGCCCCTAAAGCTATCGAGATATTTGCCATATTTGAACCGATAATATTGCCAATTGCCATATCGGCTTTGCCTTTTAATGCTGCCACAACAGAAACTATAAGTTCAGGCAGCGAAGTTCCAAATGCAACCAGAATAATCCCGACAAACCATTCGCTTACACCAAGAGCCCTCGCAATTTCCGAAGCGCTTTTAATTGCATAATCGGCTCCGTAAATTACAAATAAAAACCCAACCAGCAGCAATACAGCCACATTCTGCGGTTTAAAATTTCTTTTTAACTCCTCTTTCTCTTCTTCATTCAGCACCATAGCTTCGGTATTATTGTTTATTAAAAAGAGCACATACCCGCCCATTAAAGCCATCATTGCCAAACCGCTCAATCTGCTGATTTCGCCGTCAAAAGCTATCACAATAAAAATTAAAACCGGAAACAGTGCCCATGAGCTGTCTTTTGCAAAAAAATCTCTGTCTGGTTTGACCTCTTTAGATAAAAGAAGGACGCTTCCAATAACCAGCGTAATGTTTATTACATTGCTGCCTATAATATTAGAAACCGAAAGTTCAGCTTTATTATGAAGGCTAGCACCAATAGATGCGGCCATTTCCGGCATAGAGGTGCCAAGGGCAATAAGTGTTGCACTGATAATATAGTCTGAAATTCCAAATCTTAAAGCAATTTTTTCACTCTGCTTAATTACAATATCTGCTCCGTAAATAAGCACCGCAAGCGAAACAACAAAAATGATATATGTCATCTATTCTCCTCTGATTATTAAACTTTTTGGCAAATTAAAATGCTCTATAAGCTCTTGCTCTTTGGCGCGCATCTGGCCGCTGTCTGTTTCGTGGTCAAAACCCATAAGGTGCAAAAGCCCGTGGATAAAGAGCAGGGCAAGCTCTTCTTTCTCGCTGTGTCCAAGTTCGCCTGCTGCCTCTTTAACCTTTTGAGCAGAAATAACAATGGAGCCAAGCGGCATATAGGGCATATCTTCAAGAGGGAAGCTTAAAACATCGGTCGGTTTATCCAGGTTTCTGTGCTCTTTATTCAGTTTAGCTATCTCTTGATTGTCTGTAATAATAAGCTCTATATCTTTTTTAACGCCCAAAAAC
>JALVXO010000251.1:411-7095 GCA_027022775.1 Campylobacteraceae bacterium | reverse complement strand
CGATGCTAAGAGTTTTAAAAAGAGCCTGCCCCCAAAACTGTTAAATGAGAAGCTTATAATTACTCTTTTTTTTGAACCATCCACAAGAACCCGCAGCTCTTTTGAAGTAGCGGCAAAGAGGCTGGGAGCTAGCGTTGTGCATTTAGATCCTGCAAAATCTTCCACAAAAAAGGGTGAAACTTTAGAAGATACATTTGCAAACCTTTGTGCAATGAATCCAGACGGTGTAATTATCCGCCACTCACAAGATAGGAGTGCGCGCATTTTGGCAGATATGAAGCTTGTTCCTGTAATCAATGCAGGAACTGGCAAAAGTTCGCACCCTACACAGGCGCTGTTGGATCTTTTTACAATTTATGAATATTTCAATGGCGATATAGAGGGGAAAAATATCACAATTGTAGGTGATATTGCAAACTCAAGGGTGGCAAGCTCTAATCTTTCTCTTTTGCGCAGAATGGGATTAAATATAACATTGGTTGCCCCAAAAGAGTTTATGCCCCAAACAGATTTGCCAAATTTTGAAAGCCTTGAAGAGGGGATTGCAAATGCCGATATTATAATGAGCCTGCGCGCCCAGCTGGAACGCCACAAAAAGCCTATTTTTGACGATTACGGTGAGTATGCTAAACATTACTGCATAATGCCAAAACATATAGAGGGCAGAGATATTGCAATAATGCATCCGGGCCCTGTAATGAGAAATATCGATATCAGCGATGAGGTTTTGGCAAGCGATAAGTCACTTGTGCTGCAGCAGGTCAGCAATGGTGTTTACATAAGAATGGCGGTATTAAAACATCTGCTTTTGGACAATGCTTAAATTTTTTTCAAAGAGTGAAGGTTTTGAGTTAATCTCGAAACTCGCAAGCCAAAATGAGCCGTTTCTTTTTATTATATCTTACGACAAATCCCAAATTTACGCCCAAAAACTGGATGCATTATCTGGAGATATCGCTTACAGTTTTGATTGCCAAGAAAGAGTTGATTTAGGCAAAAAAGCTTATCTTAAAAAACATCCGCCAGCATTTGAAATTTACAAAAAGAGTTTTAACCGGGTAATAGAAGAGATTAAAAAGGGCAACACATATCTGCTAAATTTGACTTTTAAGAGTGAAATAGAGACAAATTTAACCCTAGAAGAGATATTTGTGCAGGCAATTGCACCGTATAAACTTTTAATTCATGACAAATTTGTCTGCTTTTCGCCGGAGTGTTTTGTAAAAATAGAGAATGACAAAATATATACATATCCGATGAAAGGGACTATAGATGCATCATTGCCAAATGCAAAGGAGAGAATTTTAAATGATTTAAAAGAGAGCGCCGAGCACACAATGATTGTGGATTTAATGCGCAACGACCTTAATATGGTCGGCAGCAAAACATCAGTGCCCAAATTTAGGTATATCGATAAAATCAAAGCAGGTGATAAAGAGCTGCTGCAGGTAAGTTCTGAAATAAAAGCCGATTTGCCGCCAGGGTGGCATAAAAGGCTGGGGGAGATATTAGACAGGTTAACGCCTGCCGGTTCTATAAGCGGCACTCCAAAAAGAAAAACTGCTCAAATCATTGAAGAGACAGAAACTGCCAAAAGAGGGCTTTATACAGGAATTTTTGGTATATATGAAAATTACAGTTTAAAATCGGCAGTAATGATAAGGGCAATCAGCAAAGAGGGAAGCAAACTATTTTACCACAGCGGAGGGGGGATAACACTGGATTCAAATTTGGAAATGGAGTATCAGGAGTTGATTGATAAAATATATTTGCCAATTTAATTTAGATTTATTTAAAAAATTATTAGTATAATACCTTTTGAATTATTATATAAAATAATACAAAAGATAATAATTTCTAATAAAGGGTTAAAATGGGAAAAAATATATTGATTTTAGGCGGCGGTTTTGCAGGTCTGGAAGCTGCAATTTTTGCCAGAAAAGAGGGGTTTGATGTTACTTTAATCTCAAACCGCGACTTTTTTTATATTTATCCAACCTCTATCTGGATACCCACCGGCGAAGCGACAATGGAGGATATCTCAATTCCTTTAAAAGAGCTGGCTGATGTTCACGGATTTAACTTGATTATTGATGAGGTAGAATCGATTAAAAGTGCCCAAAAGAAGGTTTATTGCAAAAACGGCGAGCATGGATACGACTATTTAATTGTTGCAATAGGCAGCGGAAAAATGGAACATAAAGGGAGCGAGCACTTTTTATCAATTTGCGGCGACCCGCAAGAGGCTCCTAAAATAAAAGAGAGAATAGATAAGCTTATAGCAAAAGGGAGCGGAAAAATTGCCATGGGGTTTGGCGGCAACCCGAAGGACCCTAGCAATGTACGCGGCGGGCCGGCGTTTGAAGTTCTGTTTAATGTCCATAACCATCTTAAAAAACTCGGGCTGCGTGATAAATTTGAATTGACTTTTTTTGCCCCAATGGAGAAACCGGGTGCAAGACTTGGACCGCAGGCTCTTAAAATGATGGATATTTTCTTTAAAAAACTCAATATTAACAGGCATTTTGGCAAAAAAATAAAAGAGTTTGTACAAGACGGGGTTATTTTTGAGGATAATTCTAAATTAGAAAGCGATTTTACAATGTTTATACCTGCAGGAAACGGGCATAAAGTTTTTAAAAACAGCGACTTACCGTTAAACGAAGCCGGTTTTGTAAAAATTAATGATTATTGCGAAGTAGAAGGTGTTGAAAATGTCTATGCAATCGGTGACAGCGCTGAAATAAAGGGTCCGGACTGGAGGGCAAAACAGGGGCATATTGCCGAAGTTATGGCAAGAAATACAGCATTTAACATTGCTGCAAAAGAGAGAGGCTCAAGCGAAAGAAAAGGTTACCAAGAGCATTTAAATATTCTTTGTGTTATGGATAGCGGGGATGGCGCAGCATTTGTTTACAGAAGCCACAAAGGCGGCAAAATGATACCTATGCCAGTTATCGGCCACTGGATTAAAAAAGGGTGGGGCTGGTATTGCCGCAACTCTAAATTAAATAAAATACCAAGAATTCCGGGGATGTAAACTATTTTTTAAATTTTGCCCCTCTTTTTAAAGCATAAACTGCTCTGACAGGGCCCGAAAAAACATAAATTACGAAAAATATGCAGAGTGTTTCAATCGGCGCTAAATAGAGCAGTGAAGCTAAAAGAATAAGCACGATTAAAACTTTAAATGAAACCCTTTTATTGAGTGATATTTTTTTAAATGCCAAATATCTGAAGTTGCTTACCATAAGCAGCCCGACAATCAGGGCAAATGCTAAAATTACAGGTTCTAAAAAGTTTAAATTGTAAATTCTGTCTATTTGAGAAAGCGAAACCAAAAAAAGCGCTGCTGCGGGAATTGGCAAACCTATAAAGATGTTCGGATCGTTTTTCGCCGTGGTTATATTGAATCTTGCAAGCCTTATTGCACCTAAAACCACATAAAGCGCCACAGCCAAAACCCCAAATTTCCCGTATTGCGCACCGATTTGAAAATAGATAAGCATAGCGGGCGCCGCGCCAAAAGCCACTATGTCTGCAAGCGAGTCAAACTCTACGCCAAATTTGCTTGTTCCTTTTGTAAGGCGGGCAATTTTGCCATCTAACCCGTCTAAAATTAAAGATAAAATTATCATCCACGAAGCGCGCTCGAAATTTCCTTTAGAAGCGTTAATAATGCTCACAACCGCTACAAATATAGAAGCGGCGGTAAAAAGATTGGGTAAAATGTAGTTTAATTTAATCTGTCTGTTCATCTTTAGTTTCTGGCTCTTTTTCCTCTTTATCTTCGCTTTCTTGCTTTATATGCGCAAGTCTTGAAGGTTTATTGTGTTTTTCTTCAAACTCTTTTATAATCTCTTGAACTTTGCTGCCTTCGATTACCTCTTTCTCAAGAAGCTCTTTAACCATATTTTCTATCGCTTCGGCATACTCTTTAAGTGTCTCTTTTACATATTTATAGCGCTCATCCAGAATCTGCTTAATTTTTTCATCGATAGCTTCTGCCATCTTTTCGCTATACTCTTTTATAACCTGCCCGCCGTTTAAGAATGCGCCGCCCATATTTTTTTCTAATACCATTAAACCTGCAACTTCGCTCATACCGTATTTTGTAATCATATCGCGCAAAATATCGGTGGCTCTTTGCAAATCGTTGCCCGCACCTGTAGAGATGTCGCCTACAAACACCTCTTCTGCTGCGCGTCCGCCAAGCAGAACATCGATTTCTGCCATAAGCTCATGTTTTTGTTTTAAGAAGCGGTTCTCTTCGTCAGGCAGGTGCAGCGTATAGCCAAGTGCGCCGAGACCTCTTGGGATAATCGAAACTTTGGTAACTCTTGTTGCGCCTTTTGTAAGCTCTGCCATAAGCGCATGCCCGCTTTCGTGATAAGATACAATCTTTTTCTCAAGCTCGTTAATTTTGCGGTTTTTCTTCTCAAGCCCCACAAATGCGCGCTCTATCGCTTCCATTAAATCTTTCTGCTCAATCTGCTTTTTGTTTTGGCGCCCCGCAAGCAGTGCCGCTTCGTTAATGATATTTGCCAAATCGGCTCCCGCAAGTCCGGCAGTTGCTTTTGCAACCTCTTCTAAATCAACTTCGGGCGCTAATTTAACATCTTTAGAATGGATTTTTAAAATCGCTAAACGCCCCTCGAAATCGGGCTTGTCAACAAGCACCTGTCTGTCAAAGCGCCCTGCTCTAAGAAGTGCCGGGTCAAGCACCTCTGGGCGGTTTGTGGCTGCAAGCACAATTACCGGCGTATCGGTTCCAAAACCGTCCATTTCGGCAAGAAGCTGGTTAAGGGTCTGCTCTCTTTCGTCATTTCCGCCCATCGGACCGCCGGCTGTTCTGCTTTTTCCAATTGCATCGATTTCATCGATAAAAATAATGCTTGGCGCCTCTTTTTTGGCTTGCTCAAACAGATCGCGCACACGGCTTGCACCCACACCCACAAACATTTCGATAAAGCTAGAGCCGCTAACAGAGAAAAACGGCACGCTAGCCTCGCCCGCAACAGCTTTTGCAAGCAAAGTTTTCCCCGTTCCCGGAGGCCCCACCAAAAGCACCCCCTTTGGAATTTTGGCTCCAAGCTCAATGTAGCGCTCCGGGTATTTTAAGAAATCGACAATCTCTTTAACCTCCTCTTTTGCCTCATCTACACCCGCAACATCGTCAAATTTTACATTTGGCTTTTCGGAATTTATAAGCTTGCCCGCTTTGCCTACGCCCAAAATTCCGCCGCCCATACCTTTGCTCATTTTTTTGGCAATAAAAATCCAAATAGCAAAAAAAAGTAAAATAGGCAATACAGAGCTTAAAATCTCTGCCATCAATCCGCCGCCCATTACACCGACATATTTAACATTATGCTGATCCAAAAGCTTAACAAAATCGGGGTCGTGCACAGGAATATTTTCGGCAATAAATCTTGTGTGCGCACCCTCTCCGCCTACCGCTTCTATTATCGTAGGGGTGATTTTAAGCTCTTTGATTTTATCCTCTTTTACAAGCTTTTTAATTTCGGAATAGCTTACCCTTTTTGTCTGGGTAATTTGGGAATTTGGCACCTTAAGTGTGCTTAACTGGCTGTTGCTTCCTATAAACACTTTAAAAATCAAAATAACAACAATCGAAAAAATCGCAAAAGCAATCAGGGGATTGTCTTTAAAAAAGTTGTTATCGTTGTTTTCGGGTTTTTTATCCATTATTATCCTTTAAAACTAGTGTTACCCACTCATCTTTTTGAATTCTCTCTAAAAGTTTTAAATCGCTAAAAGCTTTTTGAACAATACCCTCTTTTTTATCTAAAATTCCTGAAAGTATTAAAATTTTATCTTTTTTAACCTTTGATTTGAGTTCATTCGAAATAGCTTTTAGCACATCTGCAATTATGTTTGCTACTACTATATCATATTTTTTATCGGTTTTGTTTGCAGAACCTACCCAAATTTTGTTGAATTTTTGCTTATTTAACTCAAAATTTTCTTTAGCGCTCTCAACCGCCAAAGGGTCGGTGTCGCACAAATCAATCTCTGCGCCTTTATATCTTGCCGCAAGCGCCAAAATGCCGCTTCCGCACCCAACATCCAGCAGAGTATCTCCCTCTTTAACATATTTGCCAATTGCTAAAAGACAGCTGTAAGTTGTGGCGTGATGCCCCGAGCCAAAAGCCAGCGCAGGATTTATTAAAATATTGATTTTACCGCTCATCTCTTCGTGCCACGACGGATGGATATAAAACTCCCCCGCTTCAATAGGCTGCACGGAATCTTGATACGCCTTTATCCAATCGATATTCTCTTTTTCCTCTTTTTTTACTTCGCACTCAAAATCTTTTAACACCTCTTCCAATTTAGCCGTATCTTCACTTGTTCTTAAAATCACTCTGTCAGTTGAAACCTCAACAGCTTCATTGGTAAAATTCATAATAAAATCGGCTAAAAAATCAATCAAAGACTCTTTTGCCGTAACTGTCAGTTCTGTATATGTATCGTTCATTTAATTCCTTGTTTATTGATGATTAGCGATTTGTAAATCTCTAAACCATCAACTAATCACTATTCACTATTCACTAACCCAAACGCTTCTTTCAAATCCAAAGTGCCCTCGTAAAACGCTTTGCCTACAATTGTTCCGTCAATTTCGGCTTCTATTAGCGCTTTAATGTCATTAATATCTTT
>JALVXO010000251.1:0-401 GCA_027022775.1 Campylobacteraceae bacterium | reverse complement strand
TTTTAAGCCCCCGCTGGCGATTGTTTCAAGTCCGCTTGCCTCTTTTATCGCTTTGGTAAATTCGATATTAATGCCTGTTAGCATCCCATCCCTTCCGACATCGGTGCAGATAATCGCTTCGACGCCCGCATTTGCAAATTCGCGTGCAAGGTCTGTGGCTTTCATTTGGCTAACTTCCGCCCAGCCTTCAACTGCGACCATCCCGTCTATTGCATCAATACCCACAACAATTGGATACTTTTTAGCCATCTCTTTTACAAAATCGGGGTTTTTAACCGCCACAGAGCCCAAAATCACTCTATTTATCCCTAAATCAAGATACATCTTAATAGTCTCTTCATCGCGGATACCCCCGCCAAGCTCCAGCTTTAAGCCGGTATTTTCGCGAATTTTCTTAATCT
>JALVXO010000250.1 GCA_027022775.1 Campylobacteraceae bacterium | reverse complement strand
TGGATCCGGTTAAAGTTATAGGTTTTGGCAAAGCTTTAGAAATTGCAATCGATGCTTTGGATTTTGACATAGAAGATGTGCGCGAACTTCGCGACTATTTAGAGACTGAACTTTTAAAAATAGATAACTCTTACTCTTTAGCACCCTGGGCAATAAGAGTGCCAAATATCGCAATTATGGCTTTTGAAGGAGTTCACGCCTCTATGCTTTTAAATGAACTTGCAAAAGAGGATATAGAAGCTTACTCTTTTGCTGTTTTTGACAACAGAAATTTTGAACGCCAAAGCTTAATAGAGATAGCAAACTTAAGCAACTCTTTAAAACATACAGTTGTAGGATTTTCCCTATCTGCCCAAAACACAAAAGAAGAGATAGATAAAGTTATAAAAGTTGCAAAAGAGGCGATTGAAAAAATCCGCACAAACTATAGCGGCGAAATATGCAAGGAGGATAAATGAGCAAAGCATCCATTCTGCCACAAACCAGAGATAACTTTAAACTTGATTCATTAATAAACAGGCCTCAAAATATCGGTAAAATCACACAAGAAGAGGCGCACAGCCAAAATGCAAACCTGTTTACCTACCATTACGGCAGCTGCGATAGCGGACTGGCAATAAAATTTTATATGGCAATTAACCAAGAAAACAGGGTAATAGAGTGCAAAATAGAGGTTTTTGGCGAAAGCGAACTGATTGCGGTTGCCTCAATAGCTGCTCTTGTTATTAAAAATAAAACCCCCGATGAGATTTTAAATTTAAAAGAGAAAGGGTTGGAGTATTTTTTAAGAGAAAATCCAAATAAGCCCGCTTTTTCGCCATCTAAAAGGTTTTTGACAGTAGTAATGACAGATGCGCTCCGGTGCGCTGCCAAAAAATTAAAAGGGGAAGAGATTCAAGAAGGGGATATTGTTGACAGTTTTACAAAAGCCAGCGAAAGATTTATTAAAGAGAGTATAAAAGAGTATGATATTAAAACCTTAAAAGATTTAATAGATTACACCCGCGCCGGCGCTTATGACAAAAGCTGCCAATATCCGGGCGCAGGCGAGAATCTCTCTAAACACTATCTAACAGACATTTTAAAAGCAACACGCGAAGAGATGGAGCAGGCAAGCAAAAATATTGATATATCAAACAAACCGTTTAAAGAGATGAGTATAGAAGAGAAAAAAGCCGCAATTAATGCAATAATTGATAAACATATACGCCACATGTTAATAATGGATGGCGGTGATATGGAGATTTTAGATATTAAAAACAGCGGCGAACATACCGATATTTATATACGCTACCTCGGCGCATGCAGCGGCTGTGCAAGCGCAAGCACGGGCACGCTTTTTGCAATAGAAGGCATTTTAAAACAAAAACTTGATGATAAGATAAGAGTAATTCCTCTATAAAGGTTAAAATTTGCTAAAAATTATATTCAAAAAGATTATCTATGCCGTATTGATGCTTCTTTTAATCTCTTTTATAACCTTTAGCGCCGTGCATTTAGCGCCAAACAGCTTTATGAGCGCAGGGGGGTTAAACCCGAATATGACACCAGAAGCCATAGAGCATTTAAAAGAGGTTTACGGTTTAAACAAGCCTTTTTTAGAGCAATACTTTGGCTGGTTAAAATCGATTCTTAAACTTGATTTTGGAATATCTTTTGCCAGCGGAAACAGTGTAACCGAAGAGATAAAAAGCCGCATAGGCGTTACTTTGGGAATAAATTTGGTCTCTATGCTTATTATTTTTATACTCTCCTTAAAACTTGGCGTATCAAGCGCCCTAAAAGGCGGATTTTATGAAAAAAGCGTAAAGCAGTTTTCTCTTTTAAGTTACGCTACCCCCTCTTTTTATCTGGCTCTTGTACTGGTTTTAATTTTTAGCTTTAAACTTGGCTGGTTCCCTATTTCCGGTCTGGAGAGCATGAATGAAAAAGAGGGGATATACCGCTATTTGGATATTGCATACCATCTTGTGCTCCCAATAACTGTAATCGTTTTTACCGGAGTGGGCTCTTTAACTTTATATATCCGCTCCCTTACAAAAGATATTTTAAAAAGCGATTATATATTTTTTGCAAAAGCGAGGGGGTTAAGCGATAAAATTATAAAAAAGCGTTACATTTATCCAAATTTAATGCCGTTTATTGTTACAATTCTTGGTCTCTCACTTCCGGGGCTTTTAGGCGGCAGCGTAATACTTGAACAGATTTTCTCTATTAACGGAATGGGGCTGCTCTTTTTTCAATCTGCATTGGCGCGCGACTACCCTGTAATTATGGGAATATTGACAATAGGAGCTTTTTTAACTCTGCTTGGCAATATTTTAGCCGATATAACTCTTTTAAAAATTGACCCGCATAGAAGAAAATAGCAGCAGTTTATACTGCTGTGCGGGATACAAGATTACTCTTTAGGAGGTATGCGTTTTACTGTTTTTTCTTCACTTTTTTTAGCATATTTTTTAACATCTTCCGGCTTAATATTTATAAGCTTTGCAACCTCTGGGTCTATATCTAAATTCTCTTCTTCATTACTGTTTATGCCGGTATCTTTTCCGTGAAGCTCTTCGCTGTAAGTCTGTATATTTCCAATAATTGAACCGCCCTGCTCTGTTCTTATCCCTTTTGTAATTATCTCGCCTTCTACCGATCCTCCGTTAACAACCTCTAAAAGTTCAGATGCAATAACTTTGCCGTTAACTTTTCCTAATATCTTAATCTGTTTGCTTTTACACACATTGGCATCTATAATACCGTCAGATAATATTTTTACACTGTCAATAGAGAGTATATCTCCATCAACATATCCGTTTAAAAACGATTTATTGGTATTAATGGTGCCTTTTAACCTGCCAGATTTTGTAACTTCTGTCATATTTGAGTGTATTTTCCCTTCAAAATCACCGGAAATTTTTACATCTTTGGCATAAACTGTTCCAAAAAATTTTGCACCTTTATCTAAAAAGAAGGTATCGCTTACCTTTACATTTCCTTCGTACACTCCAGCAACAATTAAAGAACCGTCACCTTCAATATCTGCTTTTACTTTAAGTGTCTCTTGAATAACAGAAGCTCCGTGGCCAGGTGTTTTAATCACATCATTGCTTACAGGTTTTTGCATAGCAGGCTGAACCGGCGCTGCAGGCTGAACTTCCGGTTTTGTACTCTTTTTTTTGCCAAAAAGTGCCATTTTTATACCTCTCTTTCAAAAAATAAATCCAGATATATTATATAATTTTAACTTTATATTATTGTTAAACTGAAAAAATTTTATTAATTTCTTAAACTCTTTTTACTTGACGCCCCTCTTTTTTCGGCTTTTGTCTCTTATTTATTACGCCTGAAATTTTACTGCCATTTTCTATTTTTAACTCTTTTGCTTCTATTTTTCCATCTACTAAAGCACCTGCTTTTACATCTAAAAGTTTCAGTACAGTTATATAACCTTTAATTTTACCCTCTACTATTGCAGTTTCTGCCCTGCACTCTTGGGAAACCACCAAACCGTTTTCTAATATTTCCAGATTTTCACTGCATAAAATATCCCCCATTGCCCTGCCGTCTATAACACTGTTTCTGCAAATAATATAACCTGCATGTTCCGCATTTTTTGTAATCTCTACCAAATCAGCTTTTAGAGGCGCTTTTACAACCCCGTCAACTCTTATCTCTTTAGCTGTAATTTCACCTTTAAACTCTCCGCTCTCACAAATAACAACTATATCTTCGCAAACTATTCTGCCTTGAAATTTACCTTTTATAATAACCGGCTCACACGATTTTATTTCCCCTTCTACATTTGAACATTTAGATATTATGCTTCCATTTGATGGAATTTCTATAATAAAATTCCTCTCTTCTTCTATTATTATCTCTTCCTTTTGGCTAAAAATCCCCATAAAATCCTCCTAAAGCAAAATACAATTCCCCCATAATATTATATTATTTTTACATAAAATATTCAAAATAATTTATTATATTACAAAATGAAATAATTTTTTGCCAGCTTTAGAAAGTGTATAAAGAAGAGAATATATTTTACCCCGTAAAAGGGGAGGATTTACTGCTTTTTAATACTCTTAACCATTTTTGCAAACTCTTTTGCATCCAGCGAAGCTGAACCTACAAGAACGCCGTCTACATTTTCTATTTCGGCTATTTGCTTTATATTGCCCAGCTTAACGCTTCCGCCGTAAAGCAAATCTTTATTAAACTCTTTTTTTAAACCTTCATGAACAAGCGCAATATCTTCTGGTGCGGCGCTTACTCCCGTGCCTATTGCCCAAATCGGTTCATAAGCTATTGTGAAGTTTACATAACTTGTATCTATGCCCACAAATTGCGAAAAGAGATACTCAAAAAGCGCCTCTTCGCCCTGTTTGCGAACGCTTAAAGGTTCGCCTATGCAGTAAATTATTTCAAAACCCCTCTCTTTGAAAAATTCAAACTTTTTTGCAACAAACTCTTGGCTTTCACCCAAAATTTCGCGCCGCTCACTGTGGCCTATTAAAATTTTTGAAATTCCAAACTCTCTTAACTGTTCTAATCCTATTTCGCCCGTATATGCGCCTTTTTCTTCAAAATAGGCATTTTGCGCACCCACTTCCACTTTTCCTTTACCTTCGCAAAGTGCGGTTGCGGGCGGGAATATTAGCACATTTTGGCACTCAAAGCCTTCCAGCTCGCGGTTAATTGTATCTATATACTCAAGAGTCGAAGCTCTTGTGTGGTTCATTTTAAAGTTTGCTACAAATCTCATAATTACACCTTTAATGCTTCGATACCGGGCAGTTTTTTACCCTCTAAAAGTTTCAGGCTTGCTCCGCCGCCGGTGCTTACAAATGTCATCTCATCAATATCGCCCGCTCTTGCCACAACATCTGCAGTATCGCCGCCGCCTACAACAGAAGTTGCGTAACTCTCAGCAATGTAGTGAGACATTTTAATTGAACCTTTTGCAAATTTATCTACCTCATATACTCCCATTGGACCGTTCCAGACAATTGTCTGCGCATCATTTAATACCTCTCTGAAAAGCCGCGCGGATGCAGGCCCAATATCCAGCCCCATCCAATCTGTTGGAATCTCTTGGGCAGGTAAAAATTTTGCAGGTGCGGTATTGCTGATTTCCTGAGCTGCAACAACATCAACCGGCAGATAAAGCTTAACCCCGTTTTTAAGCGCTTTATCCATAACTTTTTGAGCCTCTTCGCGCAAATTATCTTCTACAAGCGATTTGCCAACTTCATAACCTATCTGTTTTAAGAATGTAAATGCCATTCCGCCGCCGATAATCAATTTATCTACTGTATCAAGCAGTTTATCGAGCGCTTCAAGTTTGCCCGAAACTTTGCTGCCCCCTACAATTGCAACAAACGGGCGTGTCGGGTTTTTCAGCATTCTGTCAAAGAAAGTAACCTCTTTTGTAAGCAGAAAACCTGCAGCTTTTGTATCTTTTGTATAAAATTTGGTTATTGCGTGGATAGAAGCATGTTTTCTGTGGCAGGCGCCAAATGCATCGTTTATGTAAATTTCGCCAAACTGGCTTAACTCTTTTGCAAACTCTTCGCTGTCTGTCGTCTCGCCCGGATCAAAACGCAGGTTTTCCAGCAAAAGCACATCACCCGCTTCCATTTTGTTAAAAAGCTCTTTTGCTCTTGGAGTAATCACTGCGCCGGATTTAGAATCGTCAAAATAGAGCTCTTTTTTAATTTTAAGAAGTGTATCGAGCCTTTTTGCAACCGCTTCTAAAGAGTGCTCTTGCGTGTAAACGCCCGGTTCTGGGCGTTCAAAGTGAGAACCCAGGACAACTTTGCAGCCTCTGTCTATGCAGTAGCGGATTGTAGGAAGCGCCGCCCTGATTCTTCTATCGTCGGTAATATTGCCAAACTCATCTTTTGGCACATTAAAATCGCACCTTATAAATACTGTTTTGCCGTCAATATTCAAATCTTTTACAGTTTTCATTAAAGACCCCGAATTTTTTAGGTATTATTCTACTAAAAAAAGTGTTAAACGAGAAAATAAATGTTATTATTTTAATAAATTTTTAAAATAGAGGGAAAATTTGGAAAAAAGACCTTCAACTGCGCTTTTTGGCGGAAGTTTCGACCCGCCGCACCTTGGCCATTTGGAAATTGTCAAAAAAGCTTTGGAGTTAAAAGAAGCAGATAAGGTTTTAATTGTGCCAACTTACTTAAACCCCTTTAAAAGCAATTTTGCAGTAGAGCCGAAAAAACGGCTGCAGTGGGTTAAAGAGGCGTTTGATATGGCGGGTGTTGAGGTGAGCGATTTTGAAATTAAACAAGAGCGCCCCGTATATACGGCAGAAACGGTTAAAGAGCTTGGCAAAAATCATAACATTAAATATATAATAATCGGTGCAGACAATTTAAAAAGCATAACAAAATGGAAAGATTTTGATTATTTAAATGATAATTTTATTTGGATAGTTGCTACAAGAGAGGGGCAAGAGTTAAATTTAAAGCCGTTAAAGCGGTATATTTTGTTAAATATCAAAAAAGATGTAAGCTCTACCGAAATAAGAGAGGGCAAAAAACTTAACTTTTTAATAGAAAAAATTAAACCGCAAGTGCTTTTAGAGTATAATTTGATTGGGAAAGTTAAAAGTTAAAAGTTTGAAACTGGCTGCTTCGTCATTTCTATTTTCGCAGGTATGACGAGAAATTGGGTTTGAAATTTGGGCTCGCCGTCATTCCTGTGAAAGCGGGAATCCAGGGCTTTATTAGAGAAGAGAGATTAGAGATTAGAGTAAGAATGCTAAACTTTATCGGTTTCATAAACCGTGCATTCCCGCTCAAGCCGGGAATGACAGTTTGTATTTCTTTTCTGGCTTTTAGCTTTGTGCTTTAAGCTTTATGCTCAAACATCAAAAGAGAGGTATATATGGGAATAAACGATAGAGTAAAAAAAATAGTTCACTTTTTAGATGAGAAAAAAGCAGAAGATATAGAATCGTTTAATTTGGAAGATAGCGATTATATTGCAAAAGCGGTGATTTTGGCAAACTCTTTGGGCGGAAAGCACACTTTGGCGCTTTACGATTACTTAAGAGTTGCGGTTAAAGAGTTTGGCGAAAAAATATTGGGAGCCGATGAGAGCGACGACTGGGTAGTGGTCGATTTGGGCGATATAATCGTGCATATAATGACACCAGAATACAGAATGCGCTACTCTATAGAAGAGTTTTTAAAAGAGTTAAAAGAGGGCAAATTTAAGGCAGAAGAGAGTTAAACCAATATTTAAACTCTTTTGCGCGATAATATGTCATTTACTATTTTATATCCGTGATTTAAAGCTATTGCAATAGAGCCGCCGCTTTTAAATGCTATGTCTCCTGCAATATAAATCCCTTCTACAGAAGTTTCTAAATTATCTTTTATAATTGGTTCGCCTCTGCTGTCTAACTCTAAATTTGCATTCTTTAAAAAATCTACAGGTGTTGTACCGCCAATTGCGTAAATTACCCTATCGTATATTTCACTTGTTCCATCTTTAAAATTGACTTTAACCAAACCGTGCTCTGACTCTAAAGAGTCAATATCAACCCCAAGTTTAGGCTTAACTGCGCCGCTCTCAAACGCTTGCTGTATTAACTTTTTATTTGTCGGATTTGGCCTTGTTAACTCTGCTCTTCTGTAATTTAAGGTAACTTCATTGCTTTTTGCCAATTCAACTGCATACTCTGTGGCACTGTCTCCGCCGCCTACAACAAGAATTTTCTCTCCGCTTCGGCATCTATCCAGATTAAAATTTACCCTCTTTTTGATAGATGGGGGTATTTTATAACTTGGCTTATTAGGTTTGCCCATTCTTCCTATTGCAATTACAACATTTTTTGCTAAAAACTCCCCTTTGGCAGAGCGCACTCTAAATATTCCGTCATCCCCTTTTGTTATTTTATCCACTTCACAGTTAAAATGGGAATCTATCTGATGTTCATCTATCAATTTATCAAAAAAATCGATTGTGCTCTCTTTGGTTCCATCTGTAAACGGCACATTCCCTTCAATATTCACAATCTGCCCCTGCCAATCCTTATCTACCCTTTTATTATCTTTATAAAATCTCCGTATAGTATCTGAATGGTTGTCGCTTTTTTCTAAAAGCAAAATATCTTTTAATCCCAAAACTTTAGCCTCTATTGCTGTTCCAATACCGCCTGGGCCGCCGCCTATTATAATTAAATCATACACTTTATCCATTGCGCTATTCCTTTTTATATAATAAATTATTATACTATAATATTAGTAATATTTTTATTTTTAAAATTGAATTTACATTTTAATTTAGTTAAATGTTACTTTATTTGCCTAAACATCAAACCAAAATAAAAAACAGCCCCTATTTTATCACTAAAACTTTGCTTTGTCAAAAGAAAAACTTATCTTAAAAATAAGAAAATATGGGATTATAAATATTATTTAATTCAGAAAAACCGAAGAAATTTAAAATGCAGCATTTTAATATTTTAAGTTACAAAAATACACTTTTAAACAGCAAAAATTGCTGTTTAATTAATCCATATCGTTAGGATCCAAAGGCGGACGGTTATCTTTTGGAGTTACAAGCCAGAAGTGCCTTACTTCGCTTCTAAAGTTATCTAAAATCTCTTTTGCCACTTTTGAACCGGTAGCTTCATAAAACTCTTTTATTCTCATTTTAAGGTAAATTCTAGCCTTTTCATTATCATCAATGTCAATTCTGCTAATCTCTACAAGTTCAGAATTGATTTTATCCATAAAATCGCGCTCTTTATCATAAACAAATGCAACTCCGCCAGTCATACCCGCACCAAAATTGATACCTGTTTTACCTAAAATTATAACCTCTCCGCCGGTCATATATTCGCAAGGATGGTCGCCTGTGCCTTCAACAATTGCCACTGCACCGGAATTTCTTACAGCAAAGCGCTCGCCAACTTCACCTGCTACATAAAGCTTGCCAGCAGTTGCGCCGTATAGGCATGTGTTTCCTGCGCCAGCACCTTTGCCCGGTTTAATAATAATTTTTCCGCCAGCTAAACCTTTGCCCACATAATCGTTTGCAACCCCTTCTAAATTAAGCGTTACACCTTTAATTAAAAATACTCCAAAACTCTGTCCGGCAGTTCCTTTTAAATTAAACACAATTGTGTTATCTGGCAAACCTTCATCACCATATCTTTTTGCTATTTCACCGCTTATTCTAGCCCCGAAACTTCTGTTTAAGTTAATAATTTTTTCATTAACAACAGATGGTATGCTAGGGTTTTTAATAGAAATTTCAACCTCTTTTAAAAGTTTTTTCTCAAACTCATTTTTATCATGCGGCTCATTTGTATCCAAAACCCTTTTTCTAGTTCCTTCTACCTGCTCAAAAAGTACAGAGAAATCAAATTTTTTGGCAAGTTCTAAATTATCTTTTACTGCAAGCAGATCATTTCTGCCTATTATTTCATCTAAACTTCTATAACCCATAGATGCCAGATATTGACGGATATCTTCTGCAAGATGGGTTAAATAGTTTTTAACTTTTTCCACAACACCTTTATATTTTGCCCTGTACTCTTTATCTTGGGTTGTAATTCCAACCGGACACTTATTTGTCTGGCAGCTTCGGCAGAATATACATCTAACAGCCATCATTAAAGCGGTTCCAAATGCATAATATTCTGCACCTAAAAGAGCTGCAACAATAATATCGCGTCCAACTTTAAGCGCCCCGTCGGTTTCTAAACTTACAAATTCACGCAGCTGGTTTGCTTTTAAGGAGTTTTGCGCTTCTATCAACCCAAGCTCCCAAGGATTTCCGGCATGGCGTATGGAAGTAATCGGCGCTGCGCCTGTTCCGCCTTCGCTGCCCGAAATTACAATATGGTCAGCATAAGCTTTTGCCACTCCGGCTGCAATTGTCCCAACACCTATTGTTGAAACAAGTTTAACCCCGATTCTTGCAGACGGATTAATCTGCTTAAGGTCAAAAATAAGCTGTGCCAAATCCTCAATAGAGTAAATATCGTGGTGAGGCGGCGGTGAAATTAAAGTTTTACCAGGCGTTGTGTGCCGCAATTTTGCTATGTATGTAGTAACTTTAAAGCCGGGCAGCTGACCCCCCTCGCCCGGTTTTGCACCTTGAGCCACTTTAATTTGTATCTCTTCGGCATTTACCAGGTATTCTGGCGTTACCCCAAAACGGCCTGATGCAACTTGGCGGATTTTGCTGCGCTTATCGGTTCCGTTTCTTACCGGATCTTCACCGCCCTCTCCAGAATTTGACTTTGCACCCAAAGCATTAAGAGCCATTGCAAAATCTTCATGCGCCTCTTTAGAGAGTGCCCCTATACTCATTGCAGCGCCTATAAAGCGCTTAAATATCTCTTCTTTTGGTTCAACTTCGCTTATATCTATCGGTTCCCTGTCCGATTTAATATCTAAAAAGTCTCTAATATATGTCGGTTTGCGGTTTTCTACCAGCTCTTTAAACTTTCTATACTCCTCTTTATCTTCGCTCTCTATAGCTTTCATAAAAGCTTTTGTTACAGCAGGAGTAATTTCGTGATACTCTTCTCCTTTTCTATATTTATAAACTCCCCCTTTTGCCTCTTTTTCATCTTTAAACGCTTCTTGGTGGCGGATTTTTATTTTCTCTTCGATATCATCATAGCCAAGCCCGCTTAATACAACTTCTGAACCCATAAAACACTCATCTGCCAGCTCTTTATTTAAACCTATAATATCAAACAGGGCAGAGTTTCTGTAACTTGCCACAGTAGAGATACCCATTTTAGACATAATTTTAAGTATCCCTTTGTTGATTGCCCTGTGTGTTTTAAACAGGGCGTCATTTCTATCCAGCCCGCTCTCTTGGGCAATTTTACAGACTGTTTTAAACAGAAGGTACGGATATATAGCTGTAACTCCATAAGCAATAAGAACTGCTGCATCGTGCGCAGTGACAACTTCGCCGGTTTTTGCAACTATACTTACAAGATGGCGTATCTTTTGTTCAATTAATTTTTTGTGCAATCTGCCAACCACCATAGCCATAGGAATGGTTTTAAATTCGCTTGATAAATCACAATCTTCTAAAAATACAATTCTAATTCCCTCTTCTTTAACATCTTTTATAATTTTATCCGTCAACTCTTCTAAAGACTCTTTTAAATTCTCTTTAAAAGTTGTAGGGTATGTTCTGTTTTTATAATAACTGTCATAATATTTGCCCCCCTCTTTTCCAAACTCTTCTAAAACTTCAAGTTTCATTTTTGTAAGCAGCGGAGAGGTTGCTTTTATTCTTTTTGCATATTCCGATTTTTCATCTAAAATATTGTTTATTACGCCAAATCCGGTATTTAAACTCATTACCACTTTTTCTCTTAAACTGTCTATTGGAGGGTTGGTCACCTGGGCAAATTTTTGGCGGAAAAAGTCATTAAAACTTCTAAACGGGTAACTGCTAAAACATGCCAGCGGCGTATCGTCTCCCATACTGCCTGTAGGCTCTTTGCCGTCAACTGCCAAAGGTTTTATAAACAGATCTTCCACCTCTTTGGTAATACCTGCATATTTCTGTTTATAGACAAAATCTTTTACAACAATATTGCTCTCGCTGCTGTATGGATTTTCAAGTTTCTCTTGAAGGTAAACAATATTTTCATTAAGCCAATCTTCATACTTTTGGGAACCTTTTAAATAGTTATCTATCTCATCGCTTTTCCAAACCTTTCCTTTATGCAAATCAACAGCAATCATTTGACCAGACTGCAGTTTGCCTCTCTCTGCTATTTCATCTTCTGGCAGCTCAAGCACCCCGTACTCGCTGGCAATTAAAAGACGGTTATCTTTTGTTCTGATATATTTTGCCGGTCTTAAACCGTTTCTGTCAAGCACAACGCCGACATATCTGCCGTTTGTAACACTTACAGCCGCCGGTCCGTCCCACGCTTCAAATCTTGTAGAGTAATACTCATAAAATGCCCTTAATTCACTGTCTAAAGATGGGGCATTCTGCCAAGGCATCGGAATTAAAGCACGCACCGCTTTGAAAAAATCCATCCCGTTAATCATTAAAAACTCTACCATTTTATCCAAAGAGCTGCTGTCACTCTCGTCAAAACGCACTATAGGCAGCAGCCTTTCCATCTCTTCATCGGTAAACTTTTCAGATTTTATAGCTTCTGTTTTAATTACACTGTTTATTCTGTTTGCCTGAATTGAATTTATTTCGCCGTTATGCGCAATATATCTAAACGGCTGGGCTAAACGCCATTTTGGAAGTGTATTGGTAGAAAATCTCTGATGGAACAGTGCAAAAGTTATCTCAAAATCTTCATCAGCCAAATCTGGATAGAAATCTTTTAAGTAATTTGGCATCAAAAGCCCTTTATAGGCTATATTTTTACTGGAAAATGTAGGAATATAAAAATCTTCATCTTTCTCTTCTACTTCGATTTTATGTTCTATCTCTTTTCTGGTTAAATAGAGCAGCTCTTCAAATCTTTTATCTGCACTGATAGAGTTTGGCGTTATAAAAATGTGATAAATATCAGGAAGTGTCTTTAATGCCAATTCTCCTAAAGGTTCTGTTGAAATCGGGACTTCTCTTACCAATTTGACTTTTAAATCATTATTTTCACAATACTCATTAATTATTTCCAAATGGCTCTTATTTTTTGTAAAAACAACCCCTACAGCATACTTTTTAGGTAAATCAACCCCCTGCTCTTTTGCAACTTTTCTAAAAAATTTATCTGGCATAGAGAGCAGCAGACCGCTTCCGTCTCCGCTTTTTCCATCTGCAGCAATTGCCCCTCTGTGCATCATGTGGGCAAGTGCCAACAGTGCATCTTCTAAATTTTTATGCGACGGTTTGTTATCTATTGAGGCAATCAATCCAAACCCGCAGTTATCTCTAAAATTTCTGTAAAATCTCTGCATTCTCATCCCTTTAGAAGTTTTTTAATCAAGATTAGGCAAAGTTACCGATTTAACCCGGATACAGTTTTAAAATTAGCAAAAATATTGAAAGATACAAATAAATATTGGTCTTAAATTTGCCAATTTTAGCAGTCCGAGCCTAAAAGAGAAAAGCCGCCAATTCACCTGTAACCGCTAATCCTAAATGGGACTTATTTTATCTAATTTGTGATTAAAATAAAATAAGAATTAGCTTAAATATACCATTTAATATCAAAATAAGCATAAAATGTTACTAAATCAAAAAATAACAAAAAGTGTGCAAAAAAGTAACAATATTTAATAAATATTCTCATATTATGGGATTATTTTTCAAAAAAACGCTCTCTTTGAAATAGATAAAGTATAATTCAAATGAATATATTTGATTTATTAAAATCTTGCTTATTTATAAAAAAAATTTTGGATTAAAGAAAGGAAGGATTATGAAAAAATTTATTCTATTTTTATCAGTTTTATCTGTTTTTTCACTCTCTTATACCAAAAAAGCAACCGCAATGGGTTACCATAAATTGGATGTAAGTCAAGAAGAGGTAATATCTGTAAGCGGAGTAATTTCTCAAAAGATGATTGAAGAGATGAAAAAAAGAAAAGAGGCATTAAAATAACTGCCGCCTCTTATCCCTTCACCTCATAAGCGGCTTTAATAAACCCTAAAATTATCGGGTTTGGTTTTTGCAGCCTGGAGGTAAATTCGGGATGAAACTGCACTCCTACAAACCACGGGTGCTCTTTTACCTCAACCGCTTCTATAAGCCCGTTTGATTCGCCTGTAACTTCAAGCCCTGCACTCTCTAAAGCTTCGCGGTATTTAGGGTTTGCTTCGTATCTGTGGCGGTGGCGCTCGTAAATTATATTGCTGTTGTAAGCTTCATAAAGTTTGCTGCCCTCTTTTACTTCGCACTTATACTCACCCAGCCTCATTGTCCCGCCAAGCGGCGATGTTGTGGTTCTAAACTGCTTCTGGCCGCTGGCATCTATAAACTCATCTATAAGGTATATGAGCGGATTTTTGGTATTTTGGTCAAACTCTACCGAATTTGCATCTTTTATTCCAAGCACATTTCTGGCAAACTCAATAATAGAAAGCTGCATTCCAAGACAGATGCCAAGATACGGGATTTTATTCTCTCTGGCGTATCTTATAGCTTCCATTTTGCCTTCGATTCCTCTCTGTCCAAATCCCCCGGCAACCAAAATTCCGTCAACCGATTCTAAAAATTTTTCTGCTCCATCCTCTTCTACCTCTTCGCTGTCAACCCATACAATATCAACTTTTGCATCTATATTTGCACCTGCATGAATTAGCGCTTCGGTTAATGATTTATAAGACTCTTTTAAATCCAGATATTTGCCGACAAATGCAATTTTTACCTTGTTTGAAGGGTGTAAAATTTTGCCTACCAATTCACTCCAGCGCGAAACATCAGGCTTAAGCTCGCCAAGTTCAAGCTGCTTGGCAATAGGGGTTAAAATATCTTGCGAAAGGAAATTAAGCGGCACTCTGTAAATAGTTGCCGCATCTACTGCTTCTATAACGCTTTCTTTGTCAACATCGCAAGATAGTGCGATTTTTTGCTTAATTTCGCTAGGGATATTGTGTTCGCTTCTTAATATAAGCATATTTGGAGTAATACCAATTCTTCTTAACTCCCCTACAGAGTGCTGCGTAGGCTTGGTTTTAAGCTCTCCCGCAGCTTTGATATAAGGCAGAAGCGTTACATGAATATTCATAACATTTTTTGAGCCAAGCTCATGTTTGATTTGGCGGATAGTCTCTAAAAACGGCAAACCTTCAATATCTCCAACCGTTCCTCCAAGCTCTACAATCAAAATATCCCTGCCCTCTCCCGCTTTGTAAATGCGCTCTTTTATCTCATTTACAATGTGCGGAACAACCTGGATTGTTTTTCCCAAATATTCGCCGCGGCGCTCTTTTTCGATAACGCTTAAATATATCTGACCTGTCGTAAAATTGTTTGCTTTTGTCAAAGAGGTATCTAAAAAACGCTCGTAGTGCCCCAAATCAAGGTCTGTTTCTGCCCCGTCTTTTGTAACAAAAACCTCTCCATGCTCAAGCGGGCTCATGGTTCCCGGGTCGATGTTGATATACGGGTCAAGTTTCAAAATCCCCACAGATAAATTAGAAGCTTTAAGAAGCGTCCCGATGCTTGCAGCTGTAATACCTTTGCCAAGAGAGCTTAAAACTCCCCCCGTTACGAAAATATATTTAGTCTGACTCATGGTTTCTCTTTTGCAAAAAAGTTATTTTGGAATTATACATTAAAAAACAGTTGAAGAGTCTGAAAGTAGGCAGAAAGATTAGAAATTTGCAAGGATAAAACCTTGCATATATAAATTATAATAAAATCGGCATAATTACTGTTAAGAAGTTTTGGCTTTTTACAACAAATGGAAGGTTAGGGTCATTTAATTCAAATATAAATTCATTTGTGTCTATTTGAGAAATAAAGTCAAAAAGATATCTGCTGTTGACTGCAAAAGTGAAACTCTCATCAATTACAATAGGTGCATCTATAGAGGTTTCAGCTTTTTGTGTATCGTTATTCATAGATTCGAGGGTTATTAAATTGTTATTAAAAGTGAGCTTTACTTCCTGGGAGATAATTGCAACTGTTCTCATGGCTTCTAAAAGCTCTTTTTTAGGAACAGTAAGTTTATATTTTGTAGTCGATGGAATAATTCTTTGATAATCTGGGAATTTGCCGTTTATTAAGCGGCTGTATAAGAAAAACTGGTCATTTTGGATAATTATGTGGGTTTCATCGTAATAGATGTCAATTTTATCCAAGAAAAGTTTTTGTATCTCAATAATCGCTTTTTTTGGAATTATCAATGCCAGCTCTTTTTCAGAAGAGTTTTCAACATCCACTACCGCCAATCTTCTGGTATCTGTTCCTACAAACAGGGTTTTATCGGTTTTAATATCTATTAAGGCTCCGTTTAACTCATATTTTGGGTTATTTGTATCAATTGCCGGAATAATCTTTTTAAGGCTTTTAATAAGTTGCATAGAGTCAAATGAAATTTGCGCTTTATTATCAATTGATGGGAATGTAGGATACTCTTCGTAGTTGAAAGTCGGGAGTTTGAATTTTGTGCTTTTCTGTTTAATAATTACATTGCTATCTTCGGTAAAAATTTCAATAGTGTCATCTTTTAATGTCCGGACAATATCTAGAAATTTTTTGCCGTTTACTGTGACTATTCCGGTCTCTTGAATATCAAACTGATCGCTTACAACTTTTAAACCTATCTCTGTATCGGTTGCTTTTACTGTAACTTTTTCATCCGCTTCAAGGTAAATATGCGAAGTTATATTTGTAGCATCTTTTCTCTCTAAGAAAGCTTGAGAATTTATCAAAATCGATTCAAGAATATCTTTTCTGGTTGCGACTTTCATTTAACTCCCTTTATTAATTAATAGATAGCAGTAATAGTAAGCGGCTTTTTTTTGTGAAAAACTCTTTAAGTGCTTACTGCTGCCTCTTTTAAAAGCGCAAAATTTTTTTTATTGCTTCACAACTTTTCACATTATTATATCTTTTTTTTATATAATTTTCTATATTTTTGCTACTTTTGCAGCTTTATTGTTTCGATTTTGTTAGATAACTCCTCAATTAACACTTTTAAATTTTCATCATTTTCAATAATATCTTCTATTTTTTTCATCGCATGGCTAATTGCAGAGTGGTCTTTCATTCCAAAATACATTGCAATTTGCGGCATAGAGTTTGGGGTTAAGTTTCTTGCCAGATAAATTGCAATTCTTCTAGCTTCAACAATTTTTTTAGCCCGTTTTTTCGATTTAATTTCGCTAGGTTTTACATTAAGTTCATTTGCTACAATATCTACAATAGAGTCGATTGTAATATTTTTTTGCTTCTCTTGCAGGTAATCCTCTATTGCATTTTTAACAAAATCCAAAGTAATAGGCTGCCTTAAAAGGCTGCTCATTGCATTTATTTTAATGATAGTCCCTTCAATTTCGCGGATATTGCTTCCAAGTTTAGAGGCAAGAAAATTTACAACTTCATTGCTTAATTTAATTCCGTTAAGTTCCGATTTTTTCTTTATAATTGCAATTTTTGTCTCCAGCCCGGGAGGGTTTATGCTGGCTAACATTCCCCACTCGAACCGTGTTTTTAGCCTGTCAACAAGCCCGGCAATTTTTTTAGGGGCGCGGTCGGAGGTTATTACAATCTGTTTTCCAAGAGAGTGCAGCTCATTAAATGTGTGGAAAAACTCATCTTGGGTCTGCTCTTTGCGGCTTATAAACTGTATGTCATCAATTAGCAAAATATCGCAGTTTCGGTAGTATTCTCTAAATCTGTCCATAGAGTTTGTTTTTATATGGTTAGTATAACGGTTTAAAAACTGTTCAAAAGTATTATAGATAATTTTATCGCCAAGGTTAACTCTGTAATTTCCAATTGCCTGCATTAAATGGGTTTTTCCAAGCCCTACCCCGCCATATATAAAAAGAGGGTTATACTGTTTGCCCGGATTTTTTGCAACCGCTTTTGCCACATTAAAAGCAAGTATATTTGATTCTCCAGAAACAAAAGAGTTAAAAGTAAAAGATGGATTTAAAAGTGTTGACTGCGAAGCTTTATCTCTTGAAGAGATTTTAACATTTGCCTCTTTTCTGCCTTTTTTGATATCTATAATAACTTGCGGTTTAATGCCTGTTTCTACTTCGTAAAGATGTGCAATTTTTTTTGCATATCTTGTATTTATCCATTTTGCCGAAAGAATATTGTTTGTTGTATAAATAATTATATCATTTCTGGAACTTTTTTCATCAAATTCCATATTTTTAATATATCTGTTATACTCATTTAAAGAGATTTCCTCTTTTAATCTTTTTAATACTTTTTTTCCTGCTTCAATACCCATTTTTTTTCCTGGTGTGAAAAACTTTTTCTATATTTTAACCAAGATTTGCTAAAATAGGCTAAAAAGAGTTGGTGAATATTTTATTCACAGGGTGAAAGAGATAGTGAATGTATATATTAGGAATTGACCCGGGAAGCCGTAATATGGGATATTCTATAATTAAAACAGAGGGTGTGAAAAACTCTTTAATAGAGGCTGGATTAATTAAAATTAAAAGCAAAACCCTCCAAGAGCAAATTGTAGAAATGATAGAGGGTTTGGATTTGGTTTTAAAAAATCATAAAGTTGATGAGGTTGCAATAGAAGATATTTTTTACGCTTATAATCCAAAAACAGTAATTAAACTTGCTCAGTTTCGAGGGGCGCTGAGTTTAAAAATTTTACAGGATATCGGTTATTTTTATGAATACACTCCGCTGCAGATAAAACAGGCGCTAACAGGCAATGGAAAAGCGGCAAAAGAGCAGGTGGCATATATGGTAAAGAGAATTTTAAATATAAAAAAAGAGATTAAACCTTTAGATATAACCGATGCCATCGCAGTAGCTCTCACACACGCACAGCGTTTAAAATCTGCACATATAAATTACAAAAAAGTAACATAAAAATCGGGGTCTTTTTAAATAAACATTTTTTATGTATAAAATTATAAAAATAACACTTTCCATAAAATCGTTTTATAGAATATATTTAAAAATAAATTTTAGAATTTTTTAAATTTTTTATTATAGATTAATGGTATAATATGTATAATAACAACAAGTATTAAAAAGGTGATTAATATGTATAGTGTATTGCAATCTAAAACTGTGCTTTATGTGGAAGACGACAAAACGGTAAGAGATAACATAAAAGAGATTTTAAGCGAATTTTTTAAAAAAGTAATTGCGGTGGAAACCGGCGAAGAGGGATGGCTTAAATTTAAAAAAGAGAGGGTTGATTTAGCCATAGTAGATATAGAGCTGCCGGGGTTTAACGGATTAGAACTTATCCGTAAAATCAGAAGCGAAAATAAAGATTTGCCAATTATTGTGGTTTCAGCATACACAAAAACAGATTACCTGCTGGAATCGGTTGAGCTTAAGCTCGATAAATATATTGTCAAACCTTTAACTTCAAGAAAACTTTATGAGCTTCTGATGAAACTGGAAAAAGAGCTGGGCGAAACTACACTTCTTTATCTTCCTAAAAATACGGTGATAGATACTTTAAAAAGCACAATCTCTTTTGACGGGCAAACTTACGCTTTAACATACAGAGAGCTTAAAATGATGCAAATGTTAAGCGAAAAGGGTGCAGTAACTTATGAAGAGCTTTATCAGCTTTGGAATGAAACCCCAACAGACAATGCTATCCGCTCTTTTGTAAAGCAGTTAAGAAAAAAACTGCCGGATGGTTTGCTTAAAGTCCGCTCTAAAATCGGTTATGTATTAGAGGGTAACTGATAGTGTACAAAAATACAAGTAGATGGATATCTACGCTTATTGTTGTCTTTCCGCCGGTAATTTTGCTGGTTTTTGCACTTGTTACCTATACAGTCTTTTTTAATACGCAATCAAATATCAACAGCCAAATTAGAGAGCAGGAGCTTAACAATATATATAAAATCACCTCTTCTCTTTTAGAGACACGGGTTAAATCTATAAACAATTTTATAAACAGTTCATCTAAAAAAGAGTCTCTTAATTTTTTAAAAAATGTAATTGTTAAAGATAAAAAACCGATTTTAATAATTGATAAAAACAGAATATTATACAGTTCCGCAAAAAAAATTGATAAAAAAGTTTTAATAAAACTAAAAGATATCGAAGGGGCTTACAGAGACAATGAACTGGTAGCTTACGGCTCAAGCAACAATAAGTATAGATGGCATATACTCTCTTACAGTTTAAAAAAAGAGTTTATTAAAGATGTTAATATGCTGCAAAACAGCATACGCGAAGTTGCACATAAATTAATTACCCAAAGTATGATAATACTGGCAATAAGCTGGTTTGGGCTTTTGCTGCTTTCGCTGCTGCTCTCTTTAATAGTATATAATAGGTTAAGAAAGTATGAACAGGCTCTAAAAAAGACCAATGAGAGCATAATATTCCAATCACGCCAGGCTATGATAGGCGAATTGCTGCCAATGATAGCGCATCAGTGGCGACAGCCGATAAATAAGATTGCTTCGGTTTTAATGAAAATGAGATTTGAACTTGGAAGCGGGAATGTAAATGTAACAACACTGGACAGACAGGCGCAGCAGATAGAAGACAGCGTAGAGTTAATGAGCAACACAATTGATGATTTTAGAACATTCTATAGGCCAAAAGAGCAGGCTGAAGAGGCTGATATTGCGCTTTTAATAAGAAAAGCAATTTACTTTTTAGATGAGCTTTTAGAACGCAAAAAGATTCAGGTAAAAACAGATTTGCAACAGACAACAGCTGTGCTGCATGCAAATGAGTTTTTGCAAGTTATTATCAATTTAATTAAAAATGCAGCAGATGCAGTGGATGTTAACGGGATGATATCTATAACTTTAAGAGAACTTGACAGCGATACTATAGAGGTAAGAGTAGAAGATAACGGAACAGGAATTCCGCATGACAAACTGGAAAAAATATTTGAACCTCACGAAAGTACAAAACAGGGCTCTATGGGGTTAGGTTTATATATGAACAGATTAATTATAGAAAACCATTTTAAAGGAATTATCAGGGCTTATAATACACCGCGCGGTGCAGGTTTCTTAATAAGATTGCCAAGAAATGTAAAAAAAGAAGAACACAAATAAAATATCCTGCTCCCCAAAAGGAGGAGAGGTTTATCTTACTGAGCAGGCAGAGACGCCTGGCGGGGTTGTTGGCTGGATTGCTGAATTGTCTGCTCCGCCCTCTTCGTTTACTTTTTCGATAAATTGCCATATTTTGCTTGCGGCTTCTTGGAATCTTTTTGCAGTTTCGCTGTCTGGCTGATAGTAAGTTACCGGTTTGCCCTCATCGCCGCCTTTTCTAACTTCGGGCTCAATAGGAATTCTTGCAATAAGCTGGGTATTATACTCTTTTGCAACCGGTTCGCTTGTGCCCATTCCGAAAATATCATACTCTTTGCCATCTCCAGGGCAGATAAAACCGCTCATATTCTCTATAATACCGGCAGTTGGAATATGCAGTTTTTTAAACATATCAAGGCTTCGCTTGCTGTCATCGAGGCTTACTTTTTGCGGAGTTGTAACTGTAATTCCGGCAGTCACCGGCACAGATTGCGCCAAAGTCAATTGCGCATCTCCGGTTCCTGGAGGCATATCGATAACAAGCACATCCAAATCGCTCCACATAATATCGCGCAGGAATTGCTCGATTGCTTTCATTACCATAGAACCGCGCCAAATTACAGACTGACCCTCTTCCATAAGGCTTCCCATAGACATAACCTCTATCCCAAGCGCTTTAATTGGAAGCACTTTATTGCCGACAACTTCAGGTCTGATGCCTTCAATTCCTAACATTCTAGGAATATTGGGCCCGTAAATATCGGCATCTAAAAGCCCCACTTTTTTGCCCTGCATAGCCAAAGCAACTGCAATATTTACCGAAGTTGTAGATTTACCCACTCCGCCTTTGCCTGAGCTTATCATTAAAAAGTTTTTAACTTGAGGCGCAATATTTTTGCCTGTCATTGAATTGCTTCTCTCAATTGGCGCTTTTGGCGCGCTGATATCAACAAACACCTCTTTAAACCCTAGCTTTTTAAGCTCTGTTTCGGCATCTTGGATAATCTGCTTTTTAACCTCTTCGGCGCTTGAAGTGATATCTACAAAAACTCTAATAGACTCACCGTCTATTGCCATATCTTTAACAAACCCAAAATCCACAATCGATTTTGTAAATCCCGGATATATAACATTTCTTAACGCTTCTAATACTTGCTCTTTGTTCAATTTATTCTCCTTTTTTTAGGGTCAGGTGATGAAAATAAACTTTTATCGGTGAAAGTTTATTTTCATCACCTGACCCCACTTGACATTTTAGTTGCTAGTAACCATCTCTTCGCCGTGGGTTTCCATAATGTTTTGCGTAATTTTATATGAGCAAAACTTAGGCCCGCACATAGAGCAAAATTCCGCCTCTTTAAACACATCTTGCGGGAGTGTTTCATCGTGATACTCTCTTGCCCTGTCTGGGTCTAAAGCCAGCTCAAACTGTTTGTTCCAGTCAAAATTGTATCTTGCATCGCTCATCGCATCATCCACATCCCTCGCGTGCGGGCGGCCTCTGGCAATATCGGCTGCGTGGGCAGCGATTTTATATGCAATAATTCCCTCTCTAACATCGGCAGAGTTTGGCAAACCAAGGTGCTCTTTTGGTGTAACATAGCACAGCATGCTAGCTCCGTGCCAACCGCCAACAGCTGCTCCTATTGCAGAGCTTATGTGGTCGTAACCTGCTGCAATATCGGTCACTAAAGGTCCCAAAATATAAAACGGTGCTTCGTGGCAATATTCGCGCTCTAATTTCATATTGCGCTCAATTTGATTTAGAGGCACATGCCCAGGCCCTTCTATCATTACCTGAACATCTTTCTCCCACGCTTTAAGTGTCAATTCTCCAAGCACTTTAAGCTCGCTTAGCTGCGCCTCATCGCTTGCATCGGCAAGGCATCCCGGCCGCAGGCTGTCGCCAAGGGATAAAGCCACATCATACTTTCGGCATATATCTAAAATATCATCAAACGCTTCATAAAACGGATTTTCTCTGTGGTGGTGCATCATCCATGCCGCCATTAAAGAGCCGCCGCGGCTTACAATTCCCATTTTTCTTTTTGCAACATGCGGCATAAAACGGAGCAGAAAGCCGGCATGTATTGTAAAGTAACTTACCCCTTGCTGCGCCTGCTTTTCTAGAGTCTCAAGCATCATATCGATTGTAAGGTCTTCAACTTTATCATTAATATCGTGCAAAATTTGATACATCGGCACAGTTCCAATCGGCACATTTGAGTGTTTTATCACCGCTTCGCGGATTTTATCCAAATCGCCGCCTGTGCTTAAATCCATAATAGTATCTGCACCGTATTTAAGGCAGACATCCACTTTTTCTATCTCTCCCGCAACATCGCTTGCAAGTGCAGAAGAGCCGATATTTGCATTTATTTTGCAGCTGACCGCCATCCCTATAGCCATAGGCTCAAGGTGTTTATGGTTAATATTTGCAGGTATAATGCAGCGTCCGCGTGCAATTTCGCTGCGCAAAAACTCTGCATCTATATTCTCTTTTTTCGCAACATACTCCATCTCTTCAGTAATTATGCCCTGTTTAGCATAATACATCTGTGTGCGGACTTTATCGTTTTGCCTTTTTTTTACCCACTCTGTTCTCATTGTTATTTCCTCATAGTAAAAACTGTCTGATATTATACTAGGTTTAATTTATACCAATATTTACTTAAAAAAATTTTAAAGAGAAATTAATTAGGATAAATTTTGTCCAATTTGCAGAAAATGGGAAATTTATGAAAAAAAGTGTATAATTTTGTTACACTTTAAAGTTCTATTGGCTAGAATTGCAAAATCGTTTTAAAACCTGGCCGTCGCATTTTGGAAAAATGGGAAAAATGTAACATTTAATGTAAATTTATTTGCATTAAATGGATATAAATTAAGGAAGTAAAAGGTGCATGAGATTTCGTTAATCTTACTTACCGCCGGTAACTCTACCCGTTTCGGACTGCCGACAAAAAAGCAGTGGTTATATCAAAACGATATTCCTCTATGGTTTTTTGTTGCAAAAAAGTTCGAAAAAATGAATATTTTCAAAAAAATTGTAGTAGTTGGTAACAGTAGTGAAATAAAATTGATGAAAAAATTTGCCGACTACTGCATTATTGAGGGTGGAGAGAGCCGCCAGGAGTCGCTTTTAAATGCCCTTAAACAGATAGAGACTCCGTATGTTATGGTTAGCGATGTGGCCAGATGCTGCATAGATGAAGCGCTGGTTAAAAGGCTCATAGAGGCAAAAAAAGAGAATGCATGCGCGGTTCCGGCAATTAAGGTTAGCGATACTGTCTATTACGGGGGTGCTCCAATAGACAGGGAGAAGCTGCTTCGCATCCAGACTCCGCAGTTAAGCGATACCCAAGCGCTTAAAGACTCTTTAAAAAACGGCGAATTTACAGATGAGAGCAGTGCTTTTCATGCAAGCGGCAGAGAGGTTATTTTTGTTAAGGGTTCCAATGCTGCCACAAAATTGACTTATGCGGATGATTTAAAAAACTTGCCCTGCCTTCAAAAACCTGCAGATTGCACAAAAACAGGTTTCGGCATAGATATACATCCGTTTATCCGCGGCAAAGATATGGTTCTTTGCGGAGTAAAAATAGATTCTGAATTTGGCTTTAAAGCCCACAGCGACGGCGATGTGGGGATTCACGCGCTAATAGACGCGCTGCTTGGGGCGAGCTCTTTAGGGGATATTGGAGAGCTCTTCCCAGACACAGACGCCGCATATAAAGGGGCTGACAGCAGGGAACTTTTAAAAAAGGTAACCAAACTTGTAAAAGGAGTAGGGTATGAGATTACTAATTGCGACATAAGCATAGTAGCTCAAATTCCAAAAATTTCACCCTATAAAGAGCAGATGGAAAGGGTGGTTTCAGACATTTTGGGAATTTCCAAAAGCAGGGTTAACATTAAGGCGACAACCGCCGAAAAGATGGGCTTTGTAGGACGCAAAGAGGGTGTTGCGGTTTATGCAACTGTAAATTTAAATTACTTTAAGTGGGAAAGATTATGAAGATTACAATAGTTGAAAACGAACTATATTTGGCGCAAAGCATGGCTACAAAACTTGGCCAATACAATTTTGAGACAGAGATTTTCAGCTCTGTAAAAGATGCTATGGATAGCAATGGAGATATCTATCTGCTCTCTACAACAATCCCGGGGCAGAAACCGTTTAAGCTTATAGAGAAATTTAAAGATAGAATAATTATTTTAATGGTTAATTACATCAATAACGATACAGTGGTTAAACCACTTGAAATGGGAGCAAAAGATTATATTGTTAAACCGTTTAATGTAGAAGAGCTTGTTCGGAAAATAAAACATTACCGCAAATATGAACGCTTAAAACGCGAAAACAATTTTTACAAAGACCTTTTTGAGAGTATGATAAATGAGATAGAAGTCGATTTTGACCCGCATGGAGTAAGATTGCCGCTTACAGTTTACACTAACACCCAAAGGGTTGCAGACAAAGTTGCGCTGGAAATTGCAAAAGAGAAAGAGGCGCTTTTGGAATTTGTAGATTTGCAAAAAGAGGATTGGGAAGAGAGAGTAGAAAAATTAAGCCATAGATCCATAGCTTATGTCTCCAGAATAGATAAACTTAAAAAAGATGAGAGGGAAAAACTGTATGAAATGCTAGATGGAAAACGGTTTATACTCTCATCTCTTGATACATCTTTAGAAACACCTTATGAGAAGATTATACTCAACAGCAACAATAAACTTTACGACCATAACAATATTATGACTATTAATGAGTATGTTCAGTATATAATAAAGAAATTCCAATACCAATACCCAGATACTGAATTGAGTAAAAAATTGGGAATCTCTCGAAAAAGTCTCTGGGAGAAGAGGAGAAAATTTGAGTTATTCAAGAAGAAATGATACCCTTTTTATAGACAAAGAGGCTCTATCCTCTTTGGCGCTTGTGCAAGAAGGATTGCTTAAACCTGTTACAAAACTTATGGATGAAGCCACTGCAAAAGAGGTTGACCGCACCAAAAAATATAAAAATATGCCTATGCCTTACTCTTTCATCTTAACCCCCAAAGGCAAACTTAATGAAAAAAATATCCAAAATTTCAAAAAAGGGGATAAAGTTCTGCTTATATGCGACAATAAAAAAGTGGGTGAACTGATTGTAAATGAAACTTTTAAGATAGATGTTAATGAGAGAATATTTAATATTTACGGCACTACAGACAAATCGCAGCCGGCAATTAAAAGGGCATTTAAAAGAATAGGGGAGTGGGCAGTAAGCGGTGAGTATAAAGTTGAGTATGAACCGATTAAAAAGAGTATAGAGTTATTTAAAAGCGCTACAAGTGAAATTAAGGGTAAAATTTGTGCAATAATGCTTGGTGCAAACCCGCTAAATAGAGCTCATGAGAGGGTTATACGCCAATCTTTGGATAAATGCGACTTGCTTGTGATTTTCTTAATGAAGCCGTTTACCAAAGAGGGGCTCGATTACGAAATACGCAAAGAGACACTTGATATACTTTTAGATAACTTTATACCGCCAAACAGAGTGCTTGTGGTTCCATTTGAAAACAGTTACATTTTTGCGGGGTATAATGAGCTTATTCTGGATGCTATCGTGGCAAAAAATTACGGCTGCGACAGATTGATAGTGGGCAGAAACCACAGAGCTCTGGGGATAACATACAACCAGAACCAAATGAGCACAATTTTTGATTCTTTTAAAGATATAAATATAGAAATAGAACTGTTTAATGAGTATGTTTACTGCGATACCTGTAAAACGCTGGTAAACAACAACACCTGCCCGCATGGACAGCACCACCATATTCACTACCACCATAAACCGCTTATGGAATTGATTAAAAACGGAATATTGCCGCCGACAATCCTGGTTAGAAAAGAGATATCGGCGCATATTATCTCTAAACTTTTCCCAAAAAGATTTAATAACCTGCAAGAGAGTTACGATATGCTCTTTCCAAGCAGCGGAATTTTGGAAGAGAAAAATGAAGAGGATTTTTACATAAAACTGATGGAGCTGTATCAGACAAGCTCTTTGACTTAATTTTTGCAGCTATGGTATAATACATCCAAAAAAGGAAACTTTATGCGTTTAGATGATGAGAGAGAAAGCTCTTATGTAGAAGATAGACGCGATTCTGGCGGCGGTTTTGTCGGCGGGATGCGCGGGATGCCATCTTTGGGCACTATTATGTTTTTCTGGCCGTTTATTAGAATGCTTTTGCGCACCAAAATAGGCTGGGCTATAATAGCTATTGGCGCTTTTGCATACTTTAGCGGTTTTAATCCGCTCTCTTTGGGGAGTGTCGGCTCTAAAGCTTCAAAAGCAAGCGATAAAGATGCTGTTTTTATTAAAAAAGTTTTAGCAAGCACAGAAGATGTGTGGAAACAGATTTTGCCAAAATACGGTATAAGATACCGCGAACCGACCCTGG
>JALVXO010000249.1 GCA_027022775.1 Campylobacteraceae bacterium | reverse complement strand
CTTGAATTGGCTGAAACACTACGCCTCTAATGCATTTATAGCCTCTTGCAAACTCGATAATATCGCCAATTTCACTATCGTTTACGCCTTTTTGAATTACGCAGACAATTGTTGTAGAAATGCCCAGCTTTTCTAAGTTTTCAAGTGCCTTTAGACGCACCTTTTTCATATTTTGGGCGCGAATGCTCTTTAGAGCATCTTCTTTTAGAGAGTCAAATTGCAAATATACCTCAAAACCTCCGCCAAGCTTTTTTAACTCTTTTGCAAACTCAAAATCGCTGGCAATTTTTATGCCGTTTGTATTTAGCATAAGGTGGCGAACAGGCGATTTTTTAACAAGTTTTAAAATCTCTAAAATTTGCGGATGTGTTGTCGGCTCTCCGCCTGTGATTTGAATTAAATCGGGCTCGCTCTCTACCTTTAGCAGGGTTTGCAGCATCTGCTTAATCTCTTCTATGCTTTTAACTTCTCCGGCACCAACCTTAGAGGCATTAAAGCAGATATTGCACTCCATATTGCACTCGTTTGTAATGTTAAACAGCGCTAGGCATGGGTGGTTTTGGTGTTGCGGGCAGACACCGCAGTCAAAGGGGCATCCGCGTTTAACTTTAGTTAGTGCGGTTTGGGGCAAATCTGGCTGTTTTAAGTAATAGCTGCATTGTTTAAAATAGCCGTAATCGCTAGAGATTTTAACCCGACTCTCCCCGCACTTTGGGCAAAATTTTCGCATGAAAACTTTGTTATCTTTTACTACTATATGCGCATCTACAAGTTTTTTTAAATTGCCGCACTTGTGGCAAAAGCTTTGTGTAGAGTGTAAAAACAAATCGTAACTATTATCATAATATGCCATCTTTTTCCTTTGTTTTTTTTGCTTTGCAAAAAAAGCTTAGAGCTAACAATGTAACTTCGCCTTTTTAAGCAGCAAAGCCACAAATATCAAAAGCGGCGTTAGCCGCACCACTAGCTTTAAGCTTTGTGCTTTATGCTTAATGCTTTTGAAGCTTTAAGCTTCAAATAAACAGCTGCATAAATCATTAGCAAAATCGCTAAAGTCTGAAAAATATTTAAGCCAAACGCTACCTTTGTATACGGCTTTAAAAACTCCCATAAAAATCGTTGAGCCGAGTAGTAAAAGGTAAATATATAAAACCCATTTTGCATAAAAAAAGCTCTTTTATACTTTAAAAGCCAAAGGCTAAAGATAAAAAATGCAAACATTGCAAAGCTCTCATACAGCTGTACCGGATGACGTTTTATACCGTCTCCAAAATCAACGCTCCATGGGACTTCTGTAGCAATTCCATAAGTAAAATCCTCTAGCCCCGACATAAAACAGCCGATTCTGCCAATAGAAATACCAATAGCTAATGATGGCACAAAATACGTCCCGGTTGAGCCCTTTATGCCGTATTGTTTTTTAAAAATTTCTATTGCCAAAATTGCTCCAAAAAGCGCTCCAATAACCGATTTGCCAAAAGAGAGTTTATGCAAAGATAAATAGTTATTTATTGTGCTAAAA
>JALVXO010000248.1 GCA_027022775.1 Campylobacteraceae bacterium | reverse complement strand
ATGCCATATTGCCGATTCGTTTGCCTTTTAATCCTACCGCTTCAATAAGCCTGCCGGCGTAATCTCCCGGCGGATTTTTGAAAAAGCTTCCGGCACTTGGCTCTTTTGGCTGATTGTTGCGCAGTGCTAAAAGTTCATTTTTTAACTCTTCACTGTACCCTGTTTGGAGCACAAATTTAATTTTTGTTGCAATTCCGTTTAACTTGGCAAAGCGGTAACCGTGCTCTATATCTTCTTTTTTAACCCATTTCCCGCCGATTTCAATCTCTTTGATAATATTAAAAACTTCATAACTTTTAACTCCGGCATTCATTGCTGCCATTCCCCCCACAGTTCCTGGCAATTTTGCTACAAATTCAAAATTTGCAATATTGTTTTTTTTGGCAAAACTTAAAAGCCTGCCTGTTTTTACTGCACATCCAACTATCAAACTGTCGCCATCTATTTCGATAAAGTCGTAACTTTTTCCCAAAACCATAAGCGGCGGCGGGTTATTAGAAATCAGCAGATTGTTTGCTCCGCCAATAAGCACCCTCTCTTTTGGAAACTCATCCCCTTGCTCTATTACAGCAACTTGAACTTTTGGACCTATTTTTATGCTGCTGTATTTAGAAAAATCAATCTCTTTAAAATGCACCTGCTTTGCCTTTGACTTTTATAATGCTCTCTCCTGCCTTTTTAAAACAGGCGCTTTGGCCGTCTTTAAGCGTTACAAGTTTTGTTTTGTCCCAGTAGATTGTAACCGGTGTATTTACAGAAATTTTGGAGCTTTTAATTCCAGCCCCACCGCAATCTGCAAGGGCGGCTTTGGAATCTATCCGTTTATACAATCCGTAAGTTTGCATTTTTACCCCGTTAGGGGTGTTTTCAAAGTCGATAGAGTCCATTTTCCAGCTGTAAAGATTTGAAGGGAGGCAGTTTGTGTTTAACGGGTAATAAACCCCTTTTAATTGGGAATTTTTAGCCAAAAGGCAGACTGTTCCTTCATTTACCAAAATTTTATAGCCGCTTTCTGTTTTTTTGGGCCCTTTTTTATAAACCATACAGCCGCTTAATAAAATTATTAAAAAAAGAAATGGCAATTTTTTCATCTAAAACCTTTTTAGCAGTATTATAATATAATTTTATCAAAAAAAGGTTAGCTTTATGTATGACTATTTAATAATTGGTGCTGGGGTTATCGGTTTGGCGCTTGCAAGAGAGCTGAAAGCAAAAAGAGCAGATGCAAAAATTTTAATTTTAGAAAAAGAGAGCGATGTTGGGTTTCACTCAAGCGGCAGAAACAGCGGGGTTTTGCATGCCGGTTTTTATTACACATCTTCATCTTTAAAAGCAAAATTTACAAAAGATGGAAACCGCGAGTTGACAAATTACTGTTTAGAGAACAATCTTGCCATAAACCGCTGCCAAAAAGTTGTGGTTGCACAAAATAAAGAAGAGTTGACAACTTTACAAGAACTTTACAAACGAGGCATAAAAAATGGCGTAGATGTGAGCCTTATAAGCCAAGAAGAGCTTGACAATCTGTTTACAAATATTAAAACTTACAAAAAAGCTCTGCTCTCCCCTACCACATCTACTGTCAATCCAAAAGAGATTTTGCTCCATTTAAAAAATGAGTTGATAAAAAGCGGGGTAGAGATTAAATTTAACACTCCATACAGAAGCTCTTATAAAAACAGTGCAAAAAAAATAATTAATTGTGCTGGATTATATGCCGATAAAATCGCCAAAGAGTTCGGTTTTAGCAAAGATTATAAAATTTTGCCCTTTAAAGGGATTTATTTAAAATACACCAAAGAGGATAAATTTATAAATACAAATATTTACCCTGTTCCAAACCTTAAAAACCCTTTTTTGGGTGTGCATTACACTGTTACAGTTGACAATACAATTAAAATAGGACCAACCGCAATACCGGCATTTTGGCGTGAAAACTATAAAGGTTTTGACAACTTCAGCTTTACAGAAATGGTTGACATACTTTCAACCGAAGCGAAACTGTTTTTTAAAAACTCTTTCGGTTTTAGAGATTTGGCTTTTGAAGAGATGAAAAAATATAACAGAAACTATTTTGTATCGCTTGCTAAAGCGATGGTTAAAAATGTGGACCAGAGCGGTTTTAACCAGTGGAGCACCCCTGGAATCCGCGCCCAGCTTTTAAATGTAAAAACCAATGAACTGCTGCAGGATTTTGTGGTAGAAGGCGACAGCAAAAGCGTGCATGTGCTAAATGCCGTAAGTCCGGCATTTACAAGCAGTTTTCCATTTGCAAGATGGGTGGCAGAGGAGTATGTTTTATAGTTAAGTTTTTAACCCTCTGCTGTTTGCTGCCCTATTTGTGCTTAATAGTGCCCCAAATAATAATCTTATTTCCATAATTGTCTTTTTTGTATTTTATATTGTAATTTAGCAGAAACGGTTTGCTCTGGGCATGGGGATTATTTATAGCCCTATCGGGCAGCACTGTCCATTTTTGAATATATTTTGCATTATTCTTTTTGAAAATATAAAAATTTATATGGGTTACTCTCTTTTTAACATGCGAAAACTCTACCCTAAATTGCCCTTTGTTGTCAATATCGCAGTTTTTCGCCTGCAGCAGAAAGCTGTTTTTATACAGCACCACCTTTAAAAAATAGCCTTTCTCTCCTGTTAATGTAGGATCAACATATACACTTCTGCCGTAACTTCCCGGCGCTTTTGCATAACAGATTCCGATAACAGTAAAAATAATAGCCAGCAGCTTTTTCATCGTTTACCTCCTTGCTTTTTTTTATTATAATATTTAATTGTTACAAAATAGTGGCAAATTTAATTTTTGACAGAGTTGCAAATTATGTAACAATAAAATGTTATAATTAATAAAAAAAGGAGAAAACATGCGTATCTTGGCACTGTTTGCATCTTTGCTGACAGCATTTGCAGTAATCGGCTGCGGAGGCGGAGGCAGCGGAGGCGGAAATAAAAGCGGAGGCGGCACAAACGGGGTTGGCGGCAGCTTAAGCATTGTGCAAAAAGAGTGGAAAGGTGCTAAATTACTGGGAGAGCTGCCTACCGATGCCAAAAAGCCAAAGGCAGCAATAGATGGCAATGGCAATGCGATAGTTGTTTGGTATCAAGATTATAACTTTAAAAGAGTAGTTTTTGCAAAAAGATTTACAAACAAACAGTGGCTTTCTACAGAACGGATAAATGATATAAATTATACTGCTATGTATCCGGATGTAGCTTGCAACAGCAGCGGAGACACTATAGTAGTATGGGAGCAAATTATAAATAATGCTATTCATATTTATGCAAGAGAGTTCAATCCGCAAAAAGGGTGGAGCAGTGCATATTTGCTTGAAAAAGCCCCAAATGCTTATGGGCTTAAAATTGTAATGAACGGCAAAGGAGATGCTTTTGTTACTTGGCAGCGATACGGGTATATTTATGCAAAAGAGCATATTAAATATGCATTAGGCAGCAGCTGGGGAAATACAGATACTTTGGATAAAAATGGAAAAGTTGAAAATTACAGCCTGGCAATAAGCGATAACGGAAATGCAGTTGCAGTTTGGGCAGAGGAAAACAGCCAAGGGTATAACGATATTTATGCTAAAGTTTATACTCCAAATAAAGGGTGGCACGGGATTACCCTGCTGGAGAAAATAGATGACAAAGCAGACAGGCCTGTTGTTGCAATGGATGAAAACGGAAGTGCAATTGCCCTTTGGCATCAGCTGGCTGCTGGCAATTTAAATCTTTATGCCAAAAGGTATGCGCCTGGAGTTGGCTGGGACAGCTCATCTACACTGCTTGAGGGAGATGATGGAGGGGTTGGATACCCCCGTATAGTTTTAAATAAAAAAGGCGATGGAGTTGCTATTTGGCTGCAGCTTGATACCAGTGCGAATATTGACAGAGTTTATGCTAAACGGTATATTGCCGGGAGGGGATGGGATAATAAAATAGTTTTAATCAGCAATGATTTTAATGGAAATGCCGGTTTAGCGTATGTTGCTATGAATAACAGAGGGGAAGCGGCAGTTATCTGGAAGCAGGTTGCAGATGGCGGTTATCATCTGTATGCCAGACGCTATACACCATCAGGCGGATGGGAAAAGAGTGCAGTTTTGTTAAATTCTACAACCAATGAACCAATACATGCCCAAATAGCGATAAATGACAGGGGGGATATTATTACCGCTTGGGAAGAGTTTGACAGCGATGCCGGTTATAGAAAAGTTTATGCAAATATCTATACCGATAAAGAGTAAAAGTTAAATTTATTAACATTTTTAATTTTGATTAAAAAAAATTATGTTTTCTTGCCAAACTTTTTGCTCATATAAAATATAATCAAAAAAAAAGAGGAGCAAAGTTTGGTAAAGAGAGTACTGTTTATTATAGCCTTAAGCATTTATGTTTTTGCAAATTCCAAAGTTACCGGGCTTTATGCAAAAAACCGCGAGGTGAAGCATTTTATAAATTATATGATACGAAAACACAATTTTAAAAGAGCATATCTGGTTGATATTTTTTCTAAAGCTAGAAAGCCGGTCAGATTTAGAACCAAAAAACGGCATAGAAAAGTGATTAAAGGGGTTGCAAAAGGGCGTAATTGGCGGTTAAGAAAAGCAGGTTTTAGCGCGTATGAAAAAAAATATTTAAACGAAGACAGAGTGAGGCAGGGGGTAAAATTTGTCAAACGGTACAAAACTCTCTTTGAGAAGATAGAGAAAAAGTTTAAAGTTGACCGCTATACAATAGCTGCAATTATCGGTATAGAGTCATATTACGGTGAAATTGTCGGAAACTGGGAGACATTTAATGTTTTAGCTTACAATGCATTTAAAAAAAGAAAACGCTCGAGGCTTTTTAAGTATGAACTTGAAAATCTGCTTCTTTTAAGTTACCGGCAAAAATTAAGAGCAGACCTTTTAAAAGGGTCGGTTTACGGTGCTTTGGGGCTTGGGCAGCTGATGCCGCACTCTTATATAAAATATGGCGTAAGCTTTGACGGAAATAAAAAAATAGAACCGTTTTCTCGCGCAGATGCAATTGCAACGGTAGCAAATTTTTTGCATAAAAAGGGGTGGAAGTTAAATAGAGATGTAGCTTTAAGGGCAAGATACAGCGGCAGGCATTTTAGTAAAATAAGTAAATCAACCCGCTACAGAGTAAGCAGAAGAGTGCTTAAAAAATGGGGATTAAGAGTAAAGCAAAAATTTAAAGCGAAATATTTTAAACTTTTAAAGCTTAAAAGAGCCGAATTTGACGAAGTGTGGCTTACATTTAACAATTTTGATGTTTTAAAAAAGTATAACAATTCAGATTACTACGCTATGAGTGTATATCAGCTAGCCCAAGAGATAAAAAAGAGAGCCGGCAAAAAAGCGGCGAGAAAGGCGGTTAAAAAAGGCAAGGTTAAGTTTGCTCATAAATAGTGCAAAATTTAGCAAAGCCGGGTTTGGTTTGCCAATTTCTATAAAAAATATGGTTTAAATTACTTCCATTCTACAATATCTTTTAAATTTTGCCTGGTTTTTTTAGGAGGTTCCTTTAATCTGTAGCCAAAACCTGCCATTACGCTTACTCCAAAAAGATCAGTATCTATTTTAAAATCATTTTTTAAAATCTCTTCTATTTTTTTTGCTTCAAAGCCTTCTACTGCGCAAGAGTCAATTCCAAGCATAGCAGCAGCTGTCATCATATTGCCAAGCGCAATATAAGTCTGCTTGCAGGCCCAGTCAAATATAGCGCGGCTGCTTTCTAGCAGATTAAAATCTTCTTCTTGAAATTTTTTATATTTTGCCCTTCTTGCTTCGGCTTTCTCTTTTGTGAATTTATGCACATCATAAAGCATATAGCTTATATAATCGCTCTCTGCCAAAAGAGAAGGCTTTTTGCGGGCTAAAATAATAACATAGTGGCTGGCTGTAGGCAAAATATTTTGTGCGCCCCAGGTTGCAGGCAAAAGTTTCTCTCTTAATTTCATATCTTGCACTACTATAAATTTCCAAGGCTCAAATCCAAAAGAGCTAGGAGAGAGCCTGGCGCTTTCTAAAATGGTTAAGAAGTCCTCTTTTGGAATTTTTTTGTCGGCATCAAATATTTTGCAAGCGTGCCTAAAGTTAAATAGTTCGATTATATGGTTATTTTGTAAAAATTTCACACTTTTTCCTTATTGAGTTGAATTTTTTTTTAATTTTTATATAAATTTTCTTAATTATTTAAAAAAAATTTAGATAGAATATGAAAAATGTAGAAAAAAAGGGAAAAATATGTTAGTTAGATTTTTTGGTGCTATATCTGTTTTAACAATTTTTTCACAAGCAGGGGATTTTACAAAACTTCACGATATGTGTGAAACTGTTAATAATCAGAAATGCCCTAATGTAGCTGCAGAGATAAAAATATTGCAAAAGTTTTTAAATATAGAAAACAGTAAAAAAATTAAAGTCACCGGCAAATGGAACAGTGAAACCAAAAATGCGGTAATTGAGTTTCAAAAAAAGAATAAACTGCCTGCAACAGGCTATGTAGGAGCGCTGACAAAAAAAGAGCTGGATCTTCGCTTAAAAAAGAGGCTTTCAAAAATAGTTTCAAAAAATGATACTAAAAATACACAAAAACCGGTTAATGTTAATAAAAAAAACGGGTCGGATAAAATAAAAACAGCTTCTAAAAATGCGGTCAAAAAAATTACCAGCGACATTAAAAATATTAAATCTTACGAAGAGTTTAAGAGAAAAGTGAATTTAAGAAAAAGTTATGCTGTTTACAAAAACCCAAAACTTTTAAAGGTTGCAGGCAGGGCAAAAACAATTTTAAAAGTGGATATCAGCGAGCAGAGGGTAAAACTTGTTGTTAATGGAAAAGTTGCACTCTCTGCCCCATGCACAACAGGCTCTAAACATAAACTGGAACCAAATACAAAAACTTACAGAGACAAAAGAACCCCTCTTGGAACTTTCAAAATTATAGAAAAGATTGCAACGAAACGCTCTACAATTTTTGGCAATATATATAGAAAAGGAAAACTTATTTACCATGGAGACAGAAGAAAATACAGAGGCTCTTGGAAAGGGGTAAAGTTTGTCGGTGCGCCTTTATATAACTGGATGAGGTTAACAAGCAGCGGAATAGGATTGCACGCAAGCAGCCATGTTAAAAGATACCCGGGTTCT
>JALVXO010000247.1 GCA_027022775.1 Campylobacteraceae bacterium | reverse complement strand
TTTTTATCATCTTTTTTTTCTACAATAATATTTTTAACAGGTATATTTTTTAAAAAAGTCATAATTTTATCATAAAACTTATCATTTACATCGAGTTTAATCGTATACATTTTAAACTCCTCTCTTGGCTTTTGATAATTATAACATAAATTTATAAGAAATTTCCTCAGCTTTTAAATTATTCTTAATTTCATTGTTTTCGATTAGAACTCATATTTTGGTTTATTGTGATTAAAGTATGCATTTCAATCGGGGACGATTGGAAAGAGGGAAACGAGGTTTTCTTTACCTCCAAAGCTTATACTCCCCCACAAGATTTTCTAAAGGAATATTAAGCTGTTTATGTAAATTTCTAATCATATCAAGGGTTAATCTTCTTTTTCTATTGAGAACTTCAGATACCCTTGATTTACTTCCAAAACATGCTACCAAGTCGTTTTGAATTAATCCCTCTTGCTCCATTCTGAATTTAATTGCTTCGATAGGATCAGGTGTGTCGATTGGGTAATGTTTTGCTTCGTAATCGTTAATTAGTGTTGCTAAAACTTCCAATTCGTCAAACTCTTTAGAGCCAGGTTTTGCATCCATTAGCGACTCTGCTCTGTTTAAAGCTAGTTGGTAATCTTTTTCGTTTCGTATAGGTTTTATCATTTTATAGCTCCTCTACCTTAATTTTGTCGTATTGTTTGTGTGTGCCTATAAATTTAATATAAACAATTTTTGCAAAATAGTTAATTTTTACAATCAAGCGGTATTTATTGCCGCAAATGTTAAAAACTACTTTATTGTCTCCTACAATACTTGCGCTTTTATATTGCATTTTTATCTCATTGGGGTTTGACCAGTCGGCTTTTGATACTTCGTAATGCCATGCTTCTAAAGCAGATTTGCTGTCTTTGTAATTTGGCTGTTCGTAAAATGCTCTTAAAGTTTTTTTTGCGATTATTCTCATTTGATTATTATACCATGAATTACCATAATGGTAACTTTTACTTTTAATTACTATTACAATATAATACTTTTATAAAAGGAAGCACAATATATTTGTTTCAATATCTGTGGATTCCCAATCAAGTTGGGAATGACGGAGCGGCTGGGTTTTTGGGTTGCTCTGTAAAAGGAATTCAAGTCTAATACACAAATAACCAATACACCAATAAACAAACTTAAGGTTTATCTATGAAAATCCTCCTCCTAGAAGACGACAAACTTTTTAGCGATACTTTAAAAGACTTTTTAGAAGATGAGGGGTTTGCTGTGGATTTGGCGTTAGATCCTTATACAGCTTACGATTTAGCTTATGAGAACAGTTATGATTTGTATCTTTTCGATATAAATCTGCCTTTTGAGAGCGGCATAGAGGCGTTGAGGTCTTTAAAAAACAGCGGAGACGGGACGCCGGTGATTTTTATAACATCCAGGGATGATAAAAACTCTTTAATAGAGGGGTTTAATGCCGGGGCGGATGATTATATTAAAAAGCCTGTCGATTTAGATGAGCTTTTGCTTCGGATAAATGCGGTTTTAAAGCGGACAAAAAAGAGTGATAAAATTGAGCTTGGCGATTATGTTTTAGACAGGGAGCAAAAAGAGATTTTTTACAAAAACGAACCGCTAAAACTTGGATTTAGAATCTATCTGCTGCTGGAACTCTTGGTTGACAATGCCGGAAGAGCGGTAAGTTACGAAGAGATTTACGAAAAACTTTGGGGTGAGAGCGAACCCAATAAAGCTACAATCCGCGTATATATGGTAAAATTAAAAAACCTCTTCCCAGAAGCAATAGAATCGGTTCGGGGGTTTGGATATATTTTTCATAGTGACAGGGTATGAAAAAACAGTTAACCGTGCTTTTTATAGTAATTGTATTTTTGCTTTTTGGGCTGCACTATCTGCTTTTTATAAAGCTGGAGTTTGCGAAAGATGACTATATTTTGGCATTTTTGCTTTTGATTCCTGCAATTTTGTTTAGCGCTTACGCTTTTACGATAATCGCTTTTGAGCCAAAAGAGAGCCAGGATAAAATGCTTGAGCATTTAATAAAAGAGTCTTTGCATGAAATTAATCTGCCAATTTCTACAATTGAAGCCAATATTAAAATGCTTGAAAAAAATTTGCAGGATGAAAAAGACCAAAAAAGGGCAAAAAGAATAAAAGAGGCGCTAGAGAGGTTAAAACGGCTCTATAAAATGCTCGCATACAATATTAAAAAAGAGATTTTGCAGATAGAAAAAGAGAAGTTCAGGGTAGATGAATTGGTAAAAAACAGAGTGGAGTTTTTTAAAAGTTTAAATAGAAATCTGTTTATCCTTAATTTAAAACCACTTACGGTAAAAGCGGACAAAATAGGGCTTGAGCAGGCAATTGACAATATTATAGAAAATGCAATGAAATACTCTAAAAAAGGAAGCCCCATAGAGATTGGAACAGAAGGCAGCATACTCTATATTAAAGATAATGGAATAGGGATAGATGAAAATCAATTGCCGCTTATTTTTCAAAGATATTATCAAAGCGACAGCAGATATGAGGGTGAAGGCATAGGTTTGAGTATAGTTAAAAGATATTGCGACAGAGAAAATATTATTCTTAAAATAGAGTCCAAAAAAGGATTGGGTACTAAAGTTATATTAAATTTCAAAAAGAAAATAGCGGAATAATATAACCTAAATTAATTATTTTATTGTTATATTATAAGTTAAAGTGTATAAAAAAGTTACACTTATTAACTTAAAATTCTTCAAAGTGCCCATTTTATCTAACATCTCTCTTTTTATTCAGCTAAAATCAATAAAATTTATAAAAACTATTCTTGTACAAACATTATTTTAAAGGGGAAATTGTGAAATATTTATTTGTAACTTTAGCGGCAATTTTCTTTACCGGATGTTCTGTAAATAGTTATGGATTAGAAAAACCGCGCCAAAATTATGAAGTTATTACAGCAAAAAGTTTAGATAAACCGCAATATAAAAAATTGACTCATAAACAGCTGATAGGTTTGCAAGAGTATGGTATAGCATCATATTATGGTCCTGCATGGAACGGAAGAAGAACAGCAAATGGAGAGAGGCTGAATTTGTCTGCTTTAACTGCAGCGCATAAAAGCTTACCGTTTAATACGTTGGTTCGTGTAACAGATTTGGATACTGGTAAAAGCATAGTAGTCCGTGTAAATGACAGAGGACCTTATGTTAAGGGAAGAATAATAGATTTAACCGATGCTGCAGCAGCTAAACTTGGAATTTTGCGTAAAGGAATAGCCAGAGTTAAACTTGAAGTAATAGGTTAAATCCAAAATTTGCATTAGACAATACTCTATCTGTATTGGTCATTGGCAGCATGGGTATTGAAGTAAAGCCTCGACGCACTTTCCAAGTACGCCTGCGTTTTCCTCCAGCACCCGTACCAACACATCTGATGCACCTTCTAATGCAAAATTTGGGTTAAATTTGGATTTAGAATGCAAGATTTAGAGAGCAGGGGCAAACTGCTTACCTTGCGCCGGCATCCTGCATTTAGCTAATGCTGTCGATTAATTTGGCACACAGTTCAAAACGGTTGTGCGTCATTAAATGAACATTTGGGTTTAATTTTATTATCTCTTTTAAAATATTTTTAGAGAGTTCAAAGCCCACTTCGCTCTCTTTTTTGCTGCCGTCCATTGCGGCTAGGTTCATATTGTCTATTATCTCTTTTGGCACATGGATTCCGGGAACTTTATCGGCTATAAAGTTTACAGTTTTTGCGCGGATTACCGGGAATTGCCCCATAATAAGCCGTGCCTCTTTTGCGGTTTCGCGGATGCTCTCTTTTTTTGCCTCTTCGAAAATTTCAAGCAGTGTTTTTGCATTTTCGACATCGTAAACAGGCTGGGTTATAATGGCTCTAGCACCGTAATTGAGCTTTTTTACCATCCGCTTTTGCAAATTTTTGTAATCTCTTGCATAAGAGTTGCTCACAGCAAACGGAATTATCGGTTTTGGTTTTGGGTTTAATTTTTTGTTTGAGTAATCTACTCCGTTATTTAAGCGGTAAATAATGCTTAAAAGCAGGGTTGAGTCGCGCTCTAGCACCCCTTTTACTTCGGGCTGGTCGCTCAGTTTTGCAGGGTCGCCGGTTAGGGCTAAAATCAATCTTATGTCAAAATCGTTAGCGCCAAGCAGGCTAGATTGCAGCGAGAGTTTGTTTCTATCGCGCATAGAGACTGTGGCAATTACAGGTTTTTTAAATTTTTGCTGCACCTTTATTGCGCTTAAAATCGAAGACATTTTAAGCTGTGCAAGCGGATTGTCTGTTATGCTAAAACCGTCAACTTTTTTGGCAATGCTGCTTTGTTCTATTTTTTCTATTACGCCGCTCATACTTGCACCGTGCGGCGGTGTTATTTCGACCGTAAAAAACGGTTTTTCGCTGTGCAGTTTTTCGCAAAATCTGTTAAACATCTGCTACCTTTTTGGAACTTTAGATATAATTCTACCAAAAAATAGTAAGGTTTTAAATGAAACTAGCGGTTTTTGATTTCGATTCTACGCTGATGGATGGCGAGACTATCGATTTTTTAGCCAAAGAGCTGGGGTTTGAAGAGAAGGTTGCAGCCATTACAGAGCGCGCAATGGCGGGCGAGCTTGACTTTTTTGACTCTTTAATAGAGAGGGTTGCGCTGCTTAAAGGATTAGAGGTTAAAAGGGTTAACCAAATCTGCCAAAATCTGCCTTTGATGCCCGGAGCCAAAGATGCTGTAAGCGAGCTTAAAGAGATGGGTTACAGGGTTGTCTGTTTTTCGGGCGGATTTAGAAATGCAACAAAGCCGCTGGGTCAAAAACTGGGGGTAGATGCCGATTTTTCCAATTATCTGCATGAGAAAGGGGGCATTTTAACAGGTTTGGTAGGCGGAGAAATGATGTTTGGCGACTCTAAAGGCAAAATGCTCAAAAGGTTGCAAAAACTGCTGGGTGTAAGCAAAGAAAACACAGTAGCAGTAGGCGACGGCGCTAACGATAAAAGTATGTTCGAACATGCCGGCAGAGGCATAGCCTTTTGCGCCAAAGATGTGCTAAAAGAGGCAGCAACCGATATTGTGGATGAGAAAGATTTAAGAGCGGTTGTGGAAAAGCTTAAGTAGGCGCGGCTGTGCCGCGCGCTTAGAGCTAAAGGCTTAGAGATTAGAGCTAATAAGGTGGCTTCGCCGCATTTAAAAAAGCTAAGAGCTTAGAGCCTAGAGCTAACAAGGGGCGGCTGGCGCCGCGTTTTAATATTTGTGGCTTCGCCGCTTAAAAAAAGCGAAACTATATTGTTGGCTCTTCGCTCTAGGCTCTAAGCTTCCCAAAAAGGATAAACAAAATAAATGTGCAAAATAAACAAACTGTTTAAAGAGATTTTAAATTATAAAAAAGAGCTATTGCTTGGGAATTTTTTTGCTATTGTTTCTACGGTTTTAACAGTAACTATACCTCTGTTTATCCCTATGCTTATAGATGAGCTGCTGCTTCATAAAGAGCCTAAATTAACTGCCTTTGTATCGCAATATATTACGCCTATGAGTTTAACGGGCTATGTTCTTTTCTTTTTAGTGCTGACTATTATAATGCGTTTTGCAGGGGTGATTTTTGCAAATTTGCAAGTTGGCATGCTTTTGCGCGTCTCTAAAGATATCTCTTACAAATTGCGCCAAAGCGCGATTGAGCATTTAAAAAAGGTTTCGCTAAAAGAGTATGAGCGTTTTAGCCCCGGAGCTATAACATCTAAGCTTGTAACCGATATAAATACGGTGGATGAGTTTATCGGCACCACAGTCGGCAAGCTTATAATTTCGGTTTTGATTTTGCTTTTTACTTCGATAATACTGCTTATTATCAATTGGAAACTGGCGCTTTTTATTATTGTTACAAATCCGATAGTTGTATTTTTTACCTCCAAACTTGCAAGAAAAGTGGGTAAATTAAAGCGCGAAGAGAATAGAAGCGTAGAGCAGTTTCAAGAGAGCCTAAGCGATTCTTTGGAACTGTTTAATCAGATAAAAGCGGTAAATAAAGAGGATTACTTCTTTAGCAAAATTGTGCAAAAGGCTAAAAACCTTAAGCAAAAATCGGTGCAGTTTTCATACAGAAGCGACAGGGCTATAAGGGTTTCGTTTTTTACCTTTTTAAGCGGATATGAGCTTTTCCGCTCGGTTTCGATTTTGGCGGTTGCTTACAGCGATTTATCTATAGGTTTGATGCTTGCAATTTTTGGCTATCTTTGGATAATGATGACCCCTACAAACGATATTATCAATTTTCAGTATGCCCTATCTAATGCCAAAAATTCGTGCAAAAGAATTAACGATATTTTTGAATTGAAACAAGAGCGCCAAGTTAAGCAGGAGAAAAATCCGTTTGAAGGAAATCTTGGGATTGAGTTTAAAAATTTAAGTTTTGGCTACAGCGCATCAAAAGAGGTGCTGCACAATTTAAGTTTTAAAATAGAGCCTTTAAGCAAAGTTGCAATAGTCGGTCCAAGCGGCAGCGGAAAAAGCACGCTGGCAAACCTTATTGCGGGTTTTTACGAAGCTGACAGCGGCGATATTTTATATAACGGCATAAGCTTTAAAGAGATAAAACCGCAGACAATACGGAAAAATATTTACCTGATTTTACAGCATCCTAAACTATTTAATGATACAATGCGTTTTAATTTAACCCTGGGTCGCAAATTTTCCGATGAAGAGATTCAAAAAGCGCTAAAAATTGCGCAGCTTGAGGATGTTGTTTCTAATTTAGAGAACGGTTTAGATACGACAGTCGGAAAAGACGGGGTTAAATTGAGCGGCGGGCAGAGACAGCGCGTAGCAATTGCAAGAATGGTTTTAGAGAACCCTAAAGCGGTGATTTTTGATGAATCCACTTCGGCGCTGGATATCCACACCGAAGCAAATCTTTTTAGGGATCTGAGTGAATTTTTGCAAGACAAAACCGTTATTACAATTGCACACAGGCTTAGCACAATAGAGCAGGCAGAAATGATTTTTGTGCTAGAAGAGGGCAGATTAGCCGACAGCGGAACCCCAAAAGAGCTTTTGGGCAAAGAGAGCGGCTATTTTGCGGAAATGATTTAAGAAGCTGAAAGCCAAAAGTATAAAGCATAAAGCTGTGTTGGTTTAATTATTTTGCTTTGGGCTTTAAGCTTTAAGCTTTTAGCTTCCAAAAGGATACATGTGAGAT
>JALVXO010000246.1 GCA_027022775.1 Campylobacteraceae bacterium | reverse complement strand
TTTTTGTAAAACCGCAAAAAGTTTATTTGAATAACTCTAATTTAAATTATTGCTATTGCGAAACGCAAAAAATCGGAGCCATTAGAGAAACTTTTTTTGCTAATCAACTTTTTGAATATAAGCTTTTATATCCAAATAGAGGCGATTTTTTGGTAAATGATAAATATCTGTTCGAAATAGGCGGTTTGAATAAAACTAATAAGCAGATAAAAGATTTAGAAAACAGCTATGTAGCTGCAGATAATTTAGAGGTAGGTGATGGCAATAAAATACCGCTTTGGCTCTTTGGGTTTTTGTATTAAATTTAGGCTGAAGGTTGAAGGGAGAAGGGGGTGAGTGAATAGTGAAAAGTGAAGAGTTTTGGAAACATTGCTTCGCATTCAGAAAGCAGAAAACTGCAATTTCTCTGGTTTTAAAGTCTGGCTTTGAAACAAGGGGAAGTCAATTTTGTGCAGGGTGCGGTATCCTTACAGCACTAATAAATTCTTATTTCATTAGTGTTGTCGGGGATGATGGGGATTTTGGTTTAACTTATGCTATAATGTTAAGAAAAAAGGATATCTATGCAGTTGTCTGTCGAGATACCAGATGATATATTTTTAACCATAAATGAGAGCAAAGATAATCTTAAAAAACTGATTAAACAAAAATTGGTGTTAGAGATGTATGCAAGAGAGAAAATTTCTGCTTCTCAGGGTGCAAAACTTTTAAATACCGATATTTACTCTTTTATGAAATTTTTAAGTCAAAATGGTATATCACCGATAGAAGATTACGATATTAAAGCTGAGCTTGAGAGTTTGGAGAAATAGCTTGATTATTGGAGACAGCTCTGCATTGGTTACTTTGGCAATTGCTGATAAATTGGATATTGTAGAAAAACTTTTTGGCAATTTGTATGTTCCTGAGGCTGTTTATAAAGAACTTACTAAAATAGAAAAACCTTACAGCAGCAAATTAAAAAGCTTTTTGAAAGGCAGAGTAAAAAACGTAAATTTAAAAATAGAAAAGCTTGGTTTAGGAGCTGGAGAATTAGAAGCGATTATATTATACAAAGAGCTTAATGCCGATATTCTTCTTATCGATGATGCTAGGGTAAAGAAGTTTGCACTATTAAATGATATAAAAGTTATTGGAAGTTTAGGCATTTTAATAAAAGCAAAAGAAAATGGCTATATTTCGGAAATTAAACCTTTGTTAGAAAAGATTAAAAAATCTGGGATATATTTAACAGATTATATTATAAATCAAGTCTTAGAAATTTGTAATGAAAGTTAAAACTCTACTCCTCCCAAAGCTTTGGAGATTATAAAAAAGTTGGCATTTTTTGGAGGTGAGACTTTAGTCTCACTAAAAATTAAAATAAGTATATTAGATTTTTCGCAAATGATGATATAATTAATGGGAGTTTTTTAATAAGGTAGTATAGGTATATAAGTTACAGAAAATAGAAGTGTATCTGATTTTGATTGCAATAAATTAATACCTTTAAAATCAAGGATAACCATGCAAACCTCAAAAACATTCAGGCTATTCATAAG
>JALVXO010000245.1 GCA_027022775.1 Campylobacteraceae bacterium | reverse complement strand
TGGTGGGTCATCTGGTGCTGGTTTTAATATTTCAGATTATCAAAAATCTGAATTAACACAAGAGTTAAAGGATTCATTAGCATATATGGGGAACGAAGAGCGTCTTGCCTATGATGTCTATATGAATCTTTATAACTACCATAAACAAAATGGCACTGAGATAAAGCAGTTTTATAATATCTCTACAAGGTCAGAGACAAAACATATTCAAGCTGTTCAAGATTTAGTAAAAAGATACAATATTACACTGAGTGATTTAACAATAGTGGATGCAAATGTTGTAAATAACAACAATATGTCTGCAAATAATATGCCAAGTGGGGTGTATGATGTCCCTGTAATTCAAGATCTCTACGATAGACTCTATGCAATGGGTCAAAACTCACAAGAGGATGCTCTAAAAGTTGGTTGTATGGTAGAGGTAACAGATGTTAATGATTTAAATGGCTATATTGCACAAGCTCAAAATGCTAATGCACAAGATCTTCAAGCTGCATTTGAATTTTTGCGAAGAGGAAGCTACAACCACTACTGGGCATTTGATAAGGGATTAAAAAATATTGGGGTTAGCGATGGTTGCTGCTCTTTAGGAGATGAGTATTGCCATCCGGAGTATCCACAAAACGAAAAAGGGAAAGGGCGTCGTTAATTTTGCCCTTTGCCTTTTATCTTAACATTCTCTTAATGAAGTAACCATATAATGGTACTATTAAAATCTAACAAAAAGGACAAATAAGTGAAAAAAACAATTTTTACTACTTTAGTTTTAAGTGGAGCAATCTTTGCATATGGTTTTCATAGTGGTTTTGATAAAAATAGTAACCACTCTTGCCATTCTCAAAAGAGTAAACATTATGCCAAGTCTCATCATAAAAGTTTTAAAAAGTCTTATAAATTCAGAAAGGCTCTTCATAAAAAAAGATTTTTTCATCATAAAGCTGGGCTAAAAAGCGGTGGAGCTTTTAATTTAGATAATTATCCTAAAACTGAAAATTTGTCTCAAAATGTTAAAGATACACTTGCATATATGGGAAATGAAGAGCGTCTTGCCTATGATGTTTATATGAATTTGTATAACTATTATCTAAAAAATTACAATATAAAAATTAGACAATTTTATAATATCTCGCAACGCTCAGAGAGCAGACATATTAAAACAGTACAAGCATTAGTAAAACGATATAATTTAAATGCTTCAGACTTTACAAATATAGATAAAGATGTTATTAAGAGTAATAATATGTCTCCAACAAATATGCCAAGCGGAGTGTATGGCATACCTAAAATTCAAGAGTTATACGATACACTCTATGCAATGGGGCAAGAGTCTAAAGAGGATGCTCTAAAGGTTGGCTGCATGGTAGAAGTTACCGATGTAAATGATTTAGATGAGTATATTAAAGAAGCCCAAGAGGCAAATGCTAAAGATATTGTTGAAGCGTATAAGTTCTTAAGAAGCGGAAGCTACAACCACTACTGGGCATTTGATAGAGGCTTAAAAAGTATGGGTGTTAGCGATGGTTGCTGCTCTTTAGGAGATG
>JALVXO010000244.1 GCA_027022775.1 Campylobacteraceae bacterium | reverse complement strand
ACGATACAGAGTATTATCTAAAGGTTTTAAAAGATATTATGGATGCAGAGATAGAGTTTCACAGCCTCTGCTTTAAAGATGCCAGCGGAACAGCGCATCCTAACAAAATTTACGAAACAGTAAAAGCAGCAAGAGGGTATCTGCCAGAAGATATTCACATAAGGCTGCATACTCATGAGAGCGCAGGCTGCAGCGTAAGCAGCTATTTGGCTGCGCTTGCAGGAGGCGCTGTTGGCATCGATTTAGCTTGCGCGCCTGTTAGCGGCGGAACCAGTCAGCCGGATATCTTAACCTTGCTGCATGCAACAAAAGGGTCACAATTTGATTTAGGCGGTCTGGAAGAGAAAAAGATTTTAGAGTACCAAAAAGTTTTAAAAGAGTGTCTAAAAGATTACTTTATTCCACCGGAAGCCCAAAAAGTTTCTACTATGATTCCATTCTCGCCAATGCCTGGCGGCGCGCTAACTGCAAACACTCAAATGATGCGCGATGACGGCACACTTGACAAGCTTGATGAAGTTATAGAAGCTATGGGCGAAGTTGTAGAAAAAGGGGGCTTTGGAACTTCGGTTACGCCGGTGAGCCAATTTTACTGGCAGCAGGCTTATGCAAATGTAATGTTTGGCAAATGGAAAAAAATCACCCCTGGATTTGGAAGAATGGTGCTAGGATATTTTGGCAAAACTCCGGTAGAACCAGATAAAGAGATTGTAAAGCTTGCCAGCGAACAGTTAAATCTTGAACCGACAACAAAAACCGCCCTGGAAATTGCCAATGCAGACCCTAAAAAATCTCTTGATTACTTTAAAAGCATGCTAGAGGCAGAAAATCTTGAAACTACCGAAGAGAATATTTTTATAGCTGCAGCCTGCGGCGAGAGGGGAATTAAATTTTTAAAAGGTGAAGGGGAAGTTAATGTCCGAAAACTCTCTAATATACAAGAACCGGCAGCTGGCGGAAGCGTATCTATAGAAGGAAAATACACAATAGTAATTGACGGTGTCGAGCACGATGTTGATATTATAAAAAAAGGCAGCGCCAAAACTGTTAAAAAAAGCGCCCAAAAACCTGCTAAAAAAACTAAAATCCCGGCAACAAACGGACATAAAGTCACATCACAAATGAACGGCTCCATTTTTAAAATCGTTGCCAATGAAGGCGATAAAGTAAATGCGGGCGATGTGATTATTGTTTTAGAAGCTATGAAAATGGAAATAGAGGTTACCGCACCGGTTTCTGGAACTTTGCAATCGATAGAAGTGGACATAGGACAAAGTGTAAGCGAAGGGGATGTTTTAGCAGTAATAGGCTAAATTTGCAAAATTCTCAAAGCTTTAAATTCCCGCTTACGCAGGATGACGGTACTCTTAATTCTTAACTCTTATAATTTATTTGTGCGGCATAGCCGCATGGGCGTCAACTTAAGAATTTATAGTCAAAAAGCTTTCTGTCATTCCCGCGAAAGCGAGACTGCGCAAAAAGTCCAAAAAAATTGTCATCGCTGTCATTCTGAGCGAAGCGAAGAATCTCTTTACTGCCGTT
>JALVXO010000243.1 GCA_027022775.1 Campylobacteraceae bacterium | reverse complement strand
GTAGCATCGGAATACAGGGAGCAAATTGGAACGGACATCTTGTCACATATGGTTTATATTAGACCCGATAAACAAAATGATAAATTACTTGCCGCCATGTTGTTGTCTGGCCTTTATGTGGTAGACCACAGAGGTGTGCCCGGCATGTCTTCTAGTGGACCAGGATTTAAGTTACACGCTCTAGAAAAAATAAATATTGCATACAACAAAGTGAATAAAATATTGCAGCAAATACAATGTGTTCAACGAACTCTTGTTAATATTAAAGAAGTGGAAAACGCACCTGAGTCTCATGTATATTTAATAAATAGGGGCTATAACAAACCGCCTCATCGTATAACTGTGTCTGATGTAGTCGCGCAGGTTGTCTATGGTAGCATAGGGGTAACAGCAGCTAACAAAAACTATCACACTTGGCTAGAACCAGAACTGGTGTACCGATTGGCGGTATATATGCATCAAGGCGTTATTGTCACAGAACGAGAGAGAGGCGCAAAGCGTTACAGGTTAATTCCGGCAAAAGATATACTGGGGCATGTTGTTGAGCAAACAACGGCTTGGAAGTCTTTCTAATTGAAAAGCTAAAATAAAATGCTAGAATATCCACATGTCTATTGATATTGAGGATTTAAATAAGTCGCAAATAATTCTTCTAACTCTGCTTGTGAGCTTTGTCACTTCCATAGCTACGGGTATAGTCACTGTTAGCCTGATGCAAAAGGCGCCCAAAGATGTGGTGCGTGTCATGCAAAAAGTCGTTGAGCGCACAGTAGAAAAAGTTGAAAGTGCCAAGCCAAGCAGCGACCCAAAGCCAACTGAAAAAATAATAGAGAAGACAATCGTCGTAAAAGAGGGCGATCTTATAGCTCAAGCCATAGCGGAAAATAGGAATAAAGTCTTAAAGATAATAGATAAAGACAGTGCTCAGTTCTTGGCTTTTGCCATTTCTTTGGATGGAGCACATATTGTAAGTGATGCCAAGCTCCTTGCTAAAGAGCAGAATCTTCAAGTCCAAAATGCTAAAGGAGAACGCCAAGACATAGAAGTTCTAAAAAGCGGGGGTGCTCGCGGTTTGGCCCTTTTTAAGCTTTCAGACCCGGCGTCAAAGTTGCCTATACTTGAGCCAAGCGATGCAAGCGTGCAGTTGGGACAAAGTATATTTGCTTTTCTAAGTCCGAGTTTGGATAAGGTTACTCAAGCCATAGTATCTTCTAACGAAGACTCGTTTTTACTTGCAGATATAGATGCTGATGCAATTCTACCGGGTATGCTTATTTTTAACTCAAACGGGCAAGTGCTAGGTATGAGCACCGAAGCCTCTCGTCAGACAGACCCACAAGCATTTGTTGGTGCTTCTGCCATACAAGCCTTTGAAAGCACAAAAGACCAAGAAGAAGCAGGTGGCAGTACAGATACGCAGAATGACTCAGAAGAAGAGCAGGGTGCAGACAGTACAAACGCAAGCAGCAGCGCTAAGCTAAAGGACTCTTCTAATCTGGCAGCATCAGCTGCAGACGCACTAGATGAAAACACTGATGCAAAAACTG
>JALVXO010000242.1 GCA_027022775.1 Campylobacteraceae bacterium | reverse complement strand
AGTATTGCTGTGGGTGTTGTGGGTGTGGGTTTGCTTATTCTGGCCGTAGTTATTATTGCTACGGCCATAAGGCAGAAGAGGGGTGAGGCTGAATGAAGATATGGTCTGCATTCCTGAAGGGGTTCTTCCTTGCTATAATCGTTATTGTGTTGGCTATTATTGGTGACCTGCTTGTGGGTTATTTGAGGAGTTCCAATAACCATATTGTGAATGAAGCCAGTAAGTTGGGTGTGACGATAACATCGCCTAATCAGTTCTCTCAAGCTACTGAGGCGAGGATAGGGCCTGCATTCGTGCTTTTTGTCCTTGTTCTGCTGGTGGGTGTGCCTCTCGTGTACCTGCTTTTCTCGAAGAACCGATGATCTAAGAGATAAATAGATTGAAGGGACTTCTTACTGGGTTAGAAGATGTTAGCTCATAGAAGAAGGAGGAGGGTTAAGCGTAAGGAGGTTAAGCGAGGTAAGCTAGTGTTGCTTGGCCCGTTCCTTTATTTCGAACCTCACAGGACTTACGTTAAGGCGTTTTATGTGACGCCTGATGGTGAGTTGGAGTTCGTTAAGCTGAATCCTAGGAAGGTTGAAGGTGTGTTTCAGTCGTCTTGGAGTGGTCTGTCTCACGTTCCTCTACATAAGATTATTGGTAAGGGTATTGAGCAACCAGATCACCCATACTTCTTGGCTTATAGGGGTAAGTGGGAGGGGAAAGCCCCAGTGGTGACTAGGCCGCCGAGGAACCTCTTTGTCGATGATGTGGGTTTAGTTCCTGTCTATAAGAATGGTAGGGTGTTGAGGGCACAGATATTCACGAACGCCACCCTAACTAATGTCCCTAAGGAGTTGAGGGGGGATCTTGATTGGAGGGAGGTCATGGATTATCAGTTTGAGCATTTGGAGTGGCCTCGGTGGGCTGACGGTGTGGTAACCTATGGTGGTCGGTGGTTGCCTCTAGTGAAGGATAGGTATGGGAGGGGTTGGTTCTTCAACCCTAGGATGGAGCCAGCGAAGTACCATATTCCTGCTGGGGATAGTTTCTATGTGGATAAGTATGCGTGGTCTTGGGCGGATCCCCTCACTGCCTACACTCCAATGCATGGTTTAGTGAAGGTGAGGGTGGTGCGGATTGATGATAAGGGTAATAGGTGGGTGGAGTTCGTAGGGCCTGTGAAGAAGGAGCCTAAGATGTGGCGTTACTTTAGAAATAAGGTTATTGAGTACGTGTTCGGTGACCCGTATGCCGTGACGCTCCGTGAGGGTTAAAACCTTTCTTTAATATCATTTATTAGGGGTTGGGGAATGCTTCTCTTTAAGAAGGTGAAGGATAAGCTGAAGGGGGATCGGAGGAAGTGGGTTCTGGTTACGGGCGGTACTCGGGTTATTTTCGATGGTAAGGAGTATTGGGTTAGGAGGGTTCTAGAGCTTAATGATAACATTTTGAAGTATATTGATTTCGATGGTTCAATTAAGATTGTGAGGAGGGGGAGGAAGCATGACTGGTGATGAGAGAAGGGTGGCCTTAGGTGTGATTCTCTTCCTCCTTTTAGTTCCTATAGCTTACGCTTTCGTTACC
>JALVXO010000241.1 GCA_027022775.1 Campylobacteraceae bacterium | reverse complement strand
CTATTTTTTTAATAGAGGCTGGTAAGTCTGTTTTGTGTTCGAGTATGTCTAAAAATACATCCCCTGTTAAGTCTGCTACTATTTGTTTAAAAGTTGCAGGGTCGTAGCGTTCCCTGCTGTATATGTTGAATTTTTTACCTGCTATTTTGTAGATAGTCCAGTAGAGCTTTAGTTGCTCTTCTGGAGCTAGCAAATAATTTCCTGTTTGCTTTTTATGGTAATTAAGCTTTATCCAACCTCTTTTTTTTGCCCGCCAATAAGTCGTGCGTGAGATTGCACCCTCTTTATATAATGCATCTATCGTGTCGGAGTCTGTTATTTTTTTTCGCATAATTCAAACCCATCCCCCCCCAGCTTTAAATATCTATTTATAATACCGTATGGGTCTGCCCCCTTTTCTATAGGATTGATACGACAGATGTTCAATCCGTTCTCTGTTTGGAAAACTCTTTGCCCCTCGAAAGGACTAATTCCTTTAAGGATTTCTAAGAAATCCTTAAATTTGCAACCAAAGCATTCTATCTTTACATTGTGCCCTTTTGGGCGTGCAACGATACGGCGGTTTTCGCGGGTGATTTTAAACTTCGTGAGCCCGCGAAAGTAGAATTGCCCTGTAAGCCTACCTTTAAACATTATTCTACCCCCTCTATATCTACATCTATTAGCCCTGCACCAATCGCACCTGCCTCGAAAATACCGATAATGCCTTCTTCCCGAGTAGCACTTGAGCGGCTATACCATACTGCCCCTTTTGCTACCTCGAAGTGATAGCCAGTAACTATCAATACACCCAAGTTGCGCTTGCTTTCGCCCTCGTTGACGAAAAGGAAACTATGCTTCCCTTTGTCAAGATGACCTAAACGGACATCTACGGGTTCGTTAGCCTTAAATTCGCGCCCCGCCTTGTTGATTAACAACAAGTTTTGGCGAGTTGCGCCAGCTCTATAACCCCAAGCTCTCTCGTCCCCTGACAAATCTCTGTTAAATACTACTGCCATAATAATCCTTTAAAATATTTTAGCCATTTGCTGTGGCACAATGCCAATGCGTCGGCTTTTAACTACCCTCTATAAGAGCAGATAGAAACCGACGGGCGAACCGCCCTATAAAGAAACCAAAATTTCATATATAAAAAATTTATTGGCTTCTTTTAGAAAACGGCAAGAAATAGAAGCCTTTCTTAGCCTTAAGTTGCTAATGTCGTTCAAACTACCGTCGTTTTCTATCATTTTTATCCATTCTGCACCCTTTATTCCGTTTAGGAACAGAATAAAGAGGTCTTTAAAATCAGAAATTACACTTTCTTCTTTTGCTGTCTCGAAAGAAAACTGGTACAATTTATCGTCTTTTCTCTTCACATCTAAAGAGAATTTTTTTATTGTCTCAAAATCAGTTGAGACAAAAGAATGATTTTCAATTTTACAATATTTCATAACAACCCCTCTAATTTAAATATTCCAAATTATAGCACAATATTAAAGCTAAGTCAAGGAAATTCAATGGAAAATTAAAATAAAATGCAAATTTTGTTATGTTAGGCTTGTTTTAATAGAATTATTGTATAATAAGGT
>JALVXO010000240.1 GCA_027022775.1 Campylobacteraceae bacterium | reverse complement strand
AGAGGTTGCAAAAGCGTGGGAAGCTTCGATGAAAGATGTGCTAGCAGTAAAAAGCCAAAACGAAATACCCGAACTTAACGAATATCAGTGCGGAACATACAAAATGCACTCGTTAGAAGAGGCGCAAAAGGTTGCAAAAAAGGTGCTAGAAAGAGGTATAGGCATAATGGATAACGAAGCGCTAAAACTGGATTTATCTAAACTGGAGGGGCTTAAATGAATATAGCAATCCCCGTAAACTCAAACGATTTCAAAACCGCCCGAATTACCACTATTTTAGATGCCAAATGCTGGGCAATTATAGAGTTCGACCAAGGCGTAATCCAAAACATAAAAGAAGCCCCAACCTGGCAAGAGCACAACACCGATTGGCTCGATTTTGTGGTGCTAGAAAATAGATACGAAAATATACTAGATTTTATGAATGAAGGAATAGTAGTGCTAGTTCGCAGAGAAGGGCAAGATACAATCGATGAAATTATCGAAGCATTTAAGTTTAAAGAATTGGATGAAGCGGGGTTTTAATCCTTTTTGCATAATGTTATAAGAACCGCTTAAATAAAAAGCGTTTTAGATGGCTTGCGGCTTATTTTATGCTACAATATCAAAGCCAAATCAAAAAGAGATTAGAAATGAGCGACAAACAAGAAATTTTAAACAATTTAAATTTTCAATTCGACAGCAAAACTGTAATAAGAGGACAAAGTTATTATAAAGCCGGTTTAGTAAAAAAATTAAGTGTTAAATACGATGAAGATGGGGATATTTTTATAAACTCCCAGGTAGAAGGAACTTTTCCTTATGTGCAAGAGATACTTATAGATAGCGAAAATTACTCTATAGATGGCGATTGCAGCTGCCCTGTGGGGTATAACTGCAAACATGTAGCAGCAGCGATTTTTCAATTTATTGCAGATTATACTGAAATAAAGGCACAAAAAGAGAGCAGTTTTGTAACTTGGCTTAATAAACTTGCTCTGCAAGAAGAGAATTTTGATATCCGTTTAGATAATAACCACTTCTTAACATACAGACTCTTTTTAAACGAATGGGGCAGCGAGCTTGAATTTTATAAATCGAAAATTTTAAAAAGCGGGCAAGTATCTAAAGGAATAAAAATATCAAATGAAAATCTCTTTTACTCATATACATATAACTATAACTTTCTCTCTAACGAAGATATGCAGTTAATCCCAATTTTAAAACCGCTGGCAACTGGTTACAGCGATGATGTTATTTTTAAAGATGAATTGGGGGCAATAGCTTTAAAAAAGTTAGCCAAAACTAACAGGGCTTTTTTTAAAGACTCCACAAGTCCGCTAAGATTTATAGAGCAAAAAAAGAGGCTAGAGTTTAAATGGGAGAGTGTAAAAAATGGCAGCAGACTAGTTTCTAACTTAAATAAGAGCGAATTTGCAATTACAAAAACCTCTCCGCCTCTTTGCATAGATAGTGAAAATAATACTCTTTTTGAATTAGAGAGTGAAGTTTCTAATGAAAAACTGGAGTTGCTGTTAAATGCACCGCCGATCCCAAAAGAGAAATTGGGCAGGGCGGTTCAAACCATTATTCAAA
>JALVXO010000239.1 GCA_027022775.1 Campylobacteraceae bacterium | reverse complement strand
CTTCTAAAGCGTCGCTTTTTTCTTTTAATTTAAAATAAGCACGCTTAAGCTGAGAGTTTCTTGACCATAATGAATAGATAATATATCCGATAAATGCAAGTATTATAAGCAGAAAAATAAATAAAATTTCTCTATTTTGCAAATAAAATCCTTTTTTGTTTTATATTTTAGCTATAATTATAACCTAAAACCTGCGATAGTTAGCATACTATTAAATTAGGTGTACTCTAAAAGTAAGCACCTAGCCATTCCTGCAGGAATGATAGGGTTTTTTTCTTTTTGAGTATATATACTGCCTATCGCACTATATCAACTTAAAGGCGGAAAAATGACATTTTCAAGAATATTTTTTATAGTGGTGATTTTGATTATCGGTTATCTGATTTTGGCATACAACAATCTTGTAAAATTGCGCCAAAGGCTGCTTTCGGCATGGTCTGATATAGAGGTGCAGTTAAAAAAGAGATACAATTTAATACCTGCGCTTGTAGAAACCGTAAAAGGTTATGCAAAGCATGAAAGCGACACCTTAGAAAAAGTCATCCAGGCGCGAAATATGGCGCTAAATGCTCACGATGCAGGCGAAGCGAGCAAAGCAGAAGCGATGTATAAACAAGCGCTTGGCTCAATTTTCGCGCTAAGTGAATCTTATCCGGAGCTAAAAGCAAACGAAAACTTTATAAACTTGCAAAACCAGTTAAATGAGATAGAGAGCGACATAGAGAGCGCCAGACGCTACTATAACGCCGCAGTTCGCGACTACAACGCCAAAATAGAATCATTCCCCGACATTTACTTAGCCCAAAAATTTGATTTTGAACCATACCAGTATTTCGAAGTAGACAAATCAATCGAAGCCGATGTTTATAAAATGCCGGAGGTTAGGTTTTAGTAATTGATAATTGATAATGGAGAATGGATAATTAAAATTCTGTATTCTGTATTCTGTAATCCGTAATCCAAACGTAGGTCGGGGTGCCCTCACCCCGACGTTTTAGCGTTGTGTTGCATAAAAGAATGGAAGCAATACATATAGGTTACAAAACCCGTGGATTCCTGCTTTCGCAGGAATGACAAGAATATTTGGCTTATCGTCATTCCCGCGAAAGCGGGAATCCAGGGCTCTTTTAGAGAAAAGAGATTAGAGACTAGAAAAATATTTTTCCGTAATCAGTATTCTGTAATCCGTAATCCGGAAATGGATTCCCGGTCAAGCCTGGAATGACAAGATGCGCATCTTTTTCGGCTTTTAGCTTTATGCTTTGAGCTTTTAGCTTTAAAAAAGGGAGTTTAATGAAAAAATTAATTTTACTGCTGCTTTTTACTCTTTTTGCATTTGCCAGCACTATTGAGCGTTACGAAGTGGATGCTTATATCAACAGCAGCGGGGAGGTGCAGGTTGTTGAGGATATCTTATACAATTTCGAAGGGGTTCCGCACCACGGTATTTACAGGGATATTCCAAAAAACGATACTTTTATAACCGATATTCAAGCAGAGCAAAATTCCCGCAGGGCGCAGAAAAAAGTTATTGGCAATAAAAATTATATCCGCATAAAAATAGGCGACCCAAACAGCTAT
>JALVXO010000238.1 GCA_027022775.1 Campylobacteraceae bacterium | reverse complement strand
ATGCTCGAATAAAAAATATGGTAGCTTCTCTGACAAAATCAGAAGATTCTAATGGGGGAACAAAGCTAAATATTCTCTTGAACAATACTTTAGCCAACATATAGCCAATTTATTGGCTATTCCTGCACAATTTGAGATTTTTGAGAAATTGAGCACGCATTGCAAAATACAATTTTGCAACGAGTAAAAGAGTTAATAAGCTTGCAGGATAATTTATTATAAGATTATGCAAATGCCAACCTAATGCAACCTTATTATTTGACAATCACCAAATATTGATGTATAATATAAACATCAATATTTGATATAATTTTTATAAGGAATGAAGTTATGACAAATTCTCAAAATAGCAGAATCACAATTACTCTTCCTAAGTATATTAACGATGAATTGGATTCTTCTAAAAAAGAGCTAGGCTACTCAAAAAATGAAATAATTAAAATGGCAATAGAAAATTTTTTAGAAGAGAGAAAAAAAGCCAAATTGCAAAATGCTGTTGATATAATGCAAAATGAGTATAAAAGCAATAGTGAGCTTACTGCATTTACTGCTCTTGATGGGGAAGATTTTATATGAAGCAAAAAGAAATTTGGCTTGTAAATTTAGACCCAACAATTGGTGCAGAAATTAAAAAAACAAGACCATGCGTAATTTTAAATAGCAACCTTATTGGCAAACTCCCTCTTAAAATAATTGCTCCCATTACAGATTTTAAACCACAATACAAAGCAGTTCCATGGATGGTAAAACTAACTCCAAATAATACAAATAATTTAACTAAAACTTCAGTTATAGACCTGTTTCAAGTCCGTTCTGTTTCAGAAATAAGGCTTGTTAAAAAAATTGGAACAATAGATGATAAAGAGTTTAAAAAATGCAAAGAAGCTTTGAGTTTGGTTTTTGAGTAAGTTAAACCCAAATTTTGCAACAGTGATTAACAACCTTTAACAAATCATTTGCTCTAGGGCATTTATAAAAATCCATCAATTAACCTTCGGGTTAACCTCGTGACCGAAGGGAAAATAGAAAAGCTTTTATAGAGTTGAAAGTCAAATATTCCTGCACAATTTGAGATTTTAAGAAATTGAGATTTACATAGCCGTAGCGTTAAAAAAATGCAACTGTCTGAAGCCGATAGGCTGAGTTTTGCATTTTTAGCGGAAATTAAATAAATCTCCCGAAAATCTCATCTCTTGTGCGATTTTTTTCTAAAGAAATTTTTGTTACACAAACCGCATTTGCTAATTTTGCTTCGTTTTTTTCTCTTTGAAGCGAAGCGGTGGCTTTAGCCATCACACTCTTTGAGAAAAAAAATAAAGAGAGAAACCCTTATTAAATTAAGAGTTAAGAAGAAAATTATATACTTCAATTATATGCATTTCAAAATACAACTTTGTAACGAGAGAAAATTTACAACATATAAAGTACAATTTTCCTCTACTTCCATCTCCAATCCCTGTATCTTTTATATAATTTTTCCAGAGGATAAGTATAAAAAGTATACTCAACATAAATAAAAGTCAAAGGGATTAAAATCATAATAACACCATCAAAACTATAAATATCAATACTATATTTATAAAAGATATAAAAATATGATACTA
>JALVXO010000237.1 GCA_027022775.1 Campylobacteraceae bacterium | reverse complement strand
TAAACAGTTATGGCCAGATAGAAGAAAACAGCAGTGACGACGGCGAGCCAAAAGGGGCAGCCGGTGTGCCGACTCTTAATGTATTGCGCGGTGCCAAATTGATAAATTGCGCAATTATAACAGTGCGCTATTTTGGAGGCATCAAGCTTGGTGTGGGAGGAATGGCAAGAGCATACAGCAGCAGTGCAAACGAAGTGCTTAAAAAAGCGCCTATAAAACCGTATATAAATTTAATAGAGTGTAAATATAGAATAGATTACACTAAACAGCGCCGCTTTGAGTATCTTTTAAAAGAGTTGCACATTTCAAATGTAGAGAGGATTTTTTTAACCGATGCTGTAGAGTATATTTTAAGAGTAACCCAAGAGCAGAAAAAGGTTTTAAAATCGTCAAACTATGACTGTGTTAAATTAAATTTGCAATTATTAGAGTAGTTTTAGTGCATTCTTGATACAATAGCAAAAAAACAAAGGGAGAAAATGAAAAATCTTTTTAAGCTTTTAATTTTGGCAGCTGTTTTTGGGTTGACTGTTTTAAATGGCCAGGAAGCTGTTTTTAAATTAAAAACTGTTTCGGGCAAAGAGCTGGTGTTTAAAGGGGTGGAAAACGGCGTTGTTACATCTCCTTATGAAGGAAAAGTGGTTATTTTAGAGTTTTGGGGAACTTGGTGCGGACCGTGCCTTTTAAGCATTCCTCATGAAGTTGCCCTGCAAAAAAAATATAAAGATAATCTTAAAATTGTAGCTGTTGAGACATCGCCAAATGTTACCGACAGCGATTTAAAAAAGTTTAAAGTTTTAGGGGCAAAAGCAATAGACATGAGCAAAGTTGAGTGGTTTTTAAAACATAAAGCAAGCTCTCCGCAAGCTCAGGCATATTTTAAAAAACCTGTTGAAGAGTTGAAAAAATTTATTGAATCTGGAGAAAAGATAAATTATGATTTAATCTCAAGCACCCAGGCGGGAGCTTTTATAAATTATATTGCAAGCCGTGCAGGCTGGCGGGGCGGCATACCGTTTATTATTATATTTAAACCAGACGGCGAAGTGAGCAATGTAATACAGGGTATGGCAACTTTTAAAGATTTGGAAAAAGCGTATTTAGAAGCGTCAAATAGTAAATCTGGCAATAAATAAATCCATTATTTTACAGTATATAAATTTTGACACATTTTATGGAAAAAAATCTATTAATAAGTTATAATGCAGTAAAAATTTTCAGGAAACTGTTATGAGAATATTTTTACTGCTTTTAACTTTAATGGCAATAGTTTTTGCCAAAGACCCTTACAGAAACATTCACTATAAAAAGTTAAGCAACGGTTTAGAGGTTTATCTTTTAAGCGATAAAAAAGCGTCACAAACTTATATCGATTTAACCGTAAAAGACGGTACTCTTGCAGAAAATGAACAAAATACCGGCATAGCCCATCTTACAGAACACATGATTTTTAGAGATTCCAGATTAAAATATAAAGATTATTTGGATCTGTTTAAGAATGAAGGGGCAAGCTGTAACGGTTATACAAGCCGCAGTGAAGTAGAGTATTATGTAACTTTGGATGCAAACAAAAGCTACTGGGCGCTTAAAAACTTTTATAATATGATTTTTAACAAAAAATGGAATCAAGAAGATTTAAAAGTAGAAAAAAAAGCGGTTTTAAATGAGATAGGAGAGCCTCACTGGTGGAACAGGCTTGCAGCTGTCGGTAAATTTATTAATAAACTGTTTCCTCCAAAAAAGAGTTTTTACCAAGAACTGTTTGATGTAAATAAAAGCAAAGAGACACCGCCATGGTACCTGCAAAAATTTAACACGCCTAAATTTACCCTTGATGATGTTAAAAAACATTACAGCGATTACTATTATCCAAAAAATATGGTACTGCAGGTAATTGGCAATTTTGATGAACAGAAAATGTGGGAATTGATAGATAAAACCTTTGGCACGGTTAAAAGAGACGGGAATAAAACAGTAAAAAAAGATAAAGAGATTGCAAAATTAAAAGGCAAAGAGTACAGCTTAATACGCCCCGGCGTTATAAAAAACAGGGCAGAAATCGGAGGGCGCTTTATTGAAAAAGATTACAAAACCTATCTTATTAATCAGATATATATCGAAAATCTTGCCAACAGGCTTCAGAGAACCTTGCGCAACAAAGAGGGCAAAAGTTACTCGATTTACGGCGACACATTAGGTTATAAAAAAGCTTCTGTAGCTTATGTTGTGATAGATGGGTTGCACAAAGATTTTAAAAACAATATAAAAACAGCAATCGATTTTATTAATAAAGACTCTAAAAATTTGGATACTAAAACTTATAAAGAAGCGATGTCTGAATATAAAAAATACTATTTTGAAGCAATAGAGCACGATACCGACACCTTAAGCGGGCTTGTAAACCAGATTCAGTATTTAAAAGAGGAGCATAATGTATCAGACCAGACCCCTTATACTATTTTTAATCAGATAACACCGCAGCAGTTTCAAAAAACAATTGCCAATACTTTTAAAAAGGAAAACAGGTACAGAAAAATTTTCCATGATTATCTTCTCTTTCCTTATGACACATTAGTTATAGTGATAATTTCAATAATTGGGGTTATCTTGATGTTTAAATACCTTGTAAAACAAAAACTTTTAAAAAAAGGAATTTTTTTCAGTAAAGATGATATTACACTTCAAAGAAGGGTAACTTCAAGATTTGTAAGTTTTTTTATTGTTGCTTTTGTAATTTTTTTGGCAATTTTAGTAAAAGATTGGATTAATTATATTCTTTTTGAAACTTCAGATACAGTAAAATATAAAATATCATCTTTGCCGCTTTGGTTTTCTTACTTAATGGCGCCTGTAGATTTATTTATTTTTGCATTAATTTATGTTTACACTTTCAAATTGCTTTTTAAAAATTACAGAGCAGCTCTTTTCCTTACAGGCAGCCGTCTGTATTTAAGCGGTTCTGAAATGGAAAGTTATGCAAAAAGCGATATTAAATCGGTATCTGTAGAAAAATATTCGCCAAAACTATTCAATAAAATAAGAGGCGTTGCGATGAGGTTTTGGAAACCGCTTGTAAAGATAGCTTTAAATAATGGAAAAGCATTATACATAAGAGCGGCAAATGCAGAAAAACTTAAAGAGAATTTGGAAAATTGGCTTAAATCTTAAATTTAGCAAAATCTTTATGATTTTGCATGCTTGTAAATTAAGCGGTTTTAAATAATCCGGTTAATTTAAACCCGAATTTGCATTAGCAATGCAGATGATGTGCCGGCTAATGCTAAATTTGCGTTAAGCTATTTTTTAGCAACTCATTTACAATACGCGGATTGGCTTTGCCTCCGCTTTTTTTAAGCACCTGTCCGACAAAAAATCCAAACAGTTTTTTATTCCCCTCTTTATAAGCTTTCAACTGCCCAGGGTTGTCTGTAATTACCTCATCTATAATTTTTTGAATCTCTTTAGGATCGCTTATCTGTTTTAATCCTCTCTCTTGAACAATTGCTAACGGCTCTTTGCCCTCTTTAATCATAATCTCAAAAACATCTTTGGCAATTTTGTTCGATATTGTCTCTTCTTGTACAAGTTTTGCAAGGGTTGCAACATCTTTTGGTTCAATTTCTATGCCCTCTTTTAAAACCCTTGCAACATCGTTTGCAACAATGTTTGCCACTGCTGCCGCTTCTGTTTTAACACATTTTAGCGCCTCATCAAAAAAGCCGGCAAGCTCTTTGTCTCTGGCAAAAATATTTGCAATCTGCCTGCTTAAACCAAGCTTTAAGTAGTTTTCATAAAGTTCTTCTTGCTCTTTGGTTAATTTGGCCATTTCACCGCTTTTACCGCCATTTACAGCTTTTTGCTTGATTTTTGGCTGCTCTTTTGGCACACTCTTACTTTTTTTAGCCCATGAATCTTTAAGCGGCACTATCTGGTTAAATACTGGATTTTCTTTACTGTAATCAACCGGTTCTTTAAAAAAGTATCCGATTCTTTCGAATTGAAAGCGTTCTTGTTCTGTTTTGACAATCCATGGTTCTATAAGAGCATTTTTTACTATTTTTAAAGAGTCGGGGTTTAAATCTTCGATTCCTTGCGGATTTTCTGCTCTGTAGAGCCTTTCATAAAGCCGAAGCTCCGCTTTAAGGGCGCTGCTCTCTTCTACCCACTGGATAGCGCTTTTAACTTTAATGCCGCTGTTATCCTGCCCGCTTTTAGAATTTGGTATATACTCCGCTTTTAATTCGATAATTTCGCCATTTTTATCTTTTATAACCTCTTTTAAGCGGATAATGTATGCAAATTTCAAGCGCACAGGCTGATTTGGGGTCAGCCTAAAGTACCCTTTTGGCGGATTCTCTTCAAAATCGCTCCGCTCTATATAAACAGTTTTGGAAAACGGAAGAACCCTTGTACCCTCTTTTCCTACATCGCTTGGGAAATATGGCGCTTCTATCTCTTCATACCCTTCATAATTTTCAATAGTTACCTTCAGAGGTTCTTTAACACACATAACCCTTGGGGCTTTTTTATTTAAATCATCTCTTATTGCAAATTCAAGCTGTGCCACATCTACAACAGAGTTTGCTTTAGCCACTCCTATCTGTTCGCAAAAGTTTAAAATAGCTTCAGGTGTATAACCGCGGCGGCGCAAACCTGCAATTGTCGGCATTCTAGGGTCATCCCAGCCGCTTACAAGTTTTTTGTTTACAAGCTCTAGCAGTTTGCGCTTGCTCATTACGGTATAATTCATATTCAACCTTGCAAACTCATACTGATATGGTCTTGGCGGCTTTAATTCAAGATTCTCTATAACCCAGTCGTAAAGCTCCCTGTTATTCTCAAACTCCAGTGTACACAGCGAATGGGTAACCCCTTCAAGATAATCAGAAATTGGATGGGCAAAATCATACATTGGGTATATTTTCCATTTATCACCGGTTCTGTAATGGGTTGCATGGCGGATTCTGTATAGAAGAGGATCGCGCATTTTCATATTCGGCGAAGCCATGTCTATTTTTGCACGCAATACATGCTCGCCGTCTTTAAACTCCCCTTTTTTCATGCGTTCAAAAAGTTCTAAATTCTCTTCTACGCTTCTTTGGGCATAAATGCTTCTTTTGCCCGGCTCTTTAACTGTTCCCCTATACTCTCTAATCTCATCTTCGCTCAAACTGTCAACATACGCTCTGCCCATCTTAATAAGCTTAATGGCATACTCATAAAATTTCTCAAAATAGTCAGATGCATACCTCACTTCGCCGTTCCATTTAAAGCCAAGCCAGGCAACTGCATCTTTAATCGCTTCTACATAACGCATATCTTCTGTTGTAGGGTTGGTATCATCCATGCGCAGATTGCAAACTCCGCCGTAATCTCGCGCTATTCCAAAATTTAAACTTATAGATTTTGCGTGCCCGATATGCAAAAAACCGTTAGGTTCAGGCGGAAAACGGGTAACTATCTGTTTATATTTCCCGTTTTTTAAATCCTCTTCTACAATTTTTCTTAAAAAATCTTTTTTTTCACTCATTTACAAACCCCTGGCTAAAACTAAAGCGATTATATCAAAAATGGGTTAAAATTTAGCGCTATTGCTGCAAAATGCCTGATATGCTTTATAAGGGTAAGGTTAATTATATTTTAGTTTTGTTAAAATAAATAAAAAAGGAGGCGGTTATGAAATATACACTTTTAATTGGTTCATTGGCACTGTTTTTAGGCGGCTGTGCACAAAACAGTGAAAATATTGTATATGAAGAGGCTGCAGATGATGCAAGCAGCATTGTGTGCGGACAGTTTGGCGACGGACAAAAACAGACATTCCCCTCTTTAGAAGAGTTGAGCAAAGTAAAAGATGCTGTATATTTGCATGATGGCCCATGCTACGAAAACTGATTAAAAATCAATAAAAGAGGGTTTTCCTCTTTAATTTCTCCTGAACTTCTGCAAATTCTTATATTTTTGACATATTTTTTACATATACTTAAGAAATGTGATACCATTCTAAAAATATTATCTTAACTTTTCAATGAGGTTAAATATGAAAAAAATACTTTTTAAAGCAATAGACGGCAATGGAAATGAAATTACAGAATATATAAGTGCAATAAGCAGCAGGCATGCCTTAAATAAACTGAAAAAACGGGGATATAAAGAGATTGAATTTCTACATGATGCGCTATTTTCAGATGAAGACAATCTTTACGATTTAGATGAAAAAAATTTAAAAACCCTTGCAAAACTTGAAGCGAAAAGCATTCAAAACCCCTCTTTTTTAAACGATTTTTTAAAATTTTTAACACTTAATAAAACAGTTTTGACTTTAGCTATATTTTTTATTACCGTAGGGGTGATTTGGCCAAGCGATATTTTGCTTGGAACAGGAGCTTTTATAGCTGTTTTTACTACCGGTTACTGGCTTTATAGTTATAGAAATGTAAAACTTTACGATAAAATTATGCGCGAAATCGCTTTTGGAAATTACATTGAAGCTTTGGAATTAATTAAAAAACTAAAAAAAAGCAGCAAAAGAAATAATGAAATAGCAATGAATTTAGATTTACATAAAGCAAAAATAGTTGCATGCAAAGGGCATATAAATTATGCTTTTGCTATTTTGGAAGATTACAAAGAGGCTTTAGAGAGAAAAATGCCGGGGCAGTACTATAATTACAAAGCTGCTCTTTTTGCACAAATTAAAGATTATAAAAACAGCATTAAATATATTAACAAATCTTTTGAAGAGAATTCAGGCAGTGTGCTTATTACACTAGATGCCGCTTTATATAACAGTATGTTTGGAGATATTGCTTATGCAAAAAAGCTGATTGATGAAAATGTAAATTTTGAAGAGGTTCCAAAGTATGGCAAAATTATTTATTATATGGCGCTTGGAAATATATATTACGCCCAAAAAGATTTTAAAAATGCAAAAATAAATTATGAAAAAATGATGCATAGCATAGAACCGTTTGTAGAAAATCCTGTTTTTTGGGGAATTGCAGCCATAGCTGCCGGTTATTATGCCGTACTTTTGCATGATTTGAAAAAAAACAGTGAAGCGCTGGAGCTTTTAAAAGAGGGGACTGTAGCAATTTTAAATGTGCATGCGGATGATTTTTTAAGAGCAAAACTGCATAAAAGGTTTCCAAACTTAATAAACAAAGACCCTTTTTGCAGCTGACAGCCCCGCGGGGCTTTTAGGAGGAGGAATATATCTTTAATAAATTAAGAAGGAGGTATTGCGATTTTATGCCGCTTGGGTGCAGCAAAATTGCACCATCTGGTGCAATAAAATTTTACACCATAAGTATTAATTTTTTGTTAATTGCCGCTGCACCCTTTTAAAAATTTTTCTTTATCTATCGTATCAGTATAATCATCTTGAGCAAAATATATTTCTGCATAACCTTTATCTACGGTATAATCTACATTTACTGCCTCTTCTGAATAAGCAGAGCCAATATCGTAATAGATATAAT